>JAOTYW010000009.1 GCA_029861705.1 Flavobacteriaceae bacterium | reverse complement strand
TTAAAAATTGGTGTGTTCTCTAATAACGAACTCATAGAAACTG
Organism: Flavobacteriaceae bacterium; assembly: GCA_029861705.1. Taxonomy (GTDB): domain Bacteria; phylum Bacteroidota; class Bacteroidia; order Flavobacteriales; family Flavobacteriaceae; genus HDS-28. The sequence continues at coordinate 26,454 of JAOTYW010000009.1, read as the reverse complement.
CAAGCACGCGGTTTTTGGCACCTAGATCTTATAATTAATCCTATGATAAAAATCAACTGGGGTACTGGAATTGTTTTGGCTTTCATCGGATTTATAGCCTTTGTTCTCTTTTTTGTGTATAAAATGAGTACGGATCAAAGTGCAAATCACGACCTGGTCACAGAAGAATACTACCAACGGGAACTGGCCTTTCAAGAAGAAATTGACGCAGTAAAAAATGCGCAGACACTGGAAGGTGAACTGACATATAAACGAACTGAAAATGGCTTGTACATTGAACTTCCATCTGGATTGGAAGATGCTCAGGCCAGTGGGAACGTGTCCCTATACAGACCATCCAATAAACACCTGGATTTTGACTTACCCATAAGTCTGTCCAGTACACATTTGCTCATACCTGACGAACGTTTGTTGGATGGTCGCTGGGACATAAAAATATGGGTTACCCATGAAGGTACCCCGTATTTGTTCAAAAGAAGGATTACATACTAATTACTTAGACGATGGGCGTATCGGCCTTCATATTAGGTTTTGTTGGAAGTTTGCATTGTATTGGAATGTGCGGGCCGATCGCCTTTATGCTACCCCTGGACCGAAGCAATCCTATCAAACAAGGAAGCCAGGTACTTAGCTACCATCTTGGAAGGATCCTCACTTACGGCATTCTGGGCCTTCTATTTGGCCTGGTTGGAAGCGGACTTCAATTGTTTGGATGGCAGCAAAAACTCTCTATTGGCATTGGCTCTCTAATGATCTTTGCCGTGATCTGGATGTACTTACCTTTCAAAAAATGGTCTTTATCCCCATTGGTTTACAAGCTAATTAGACGCTTAAAAAATGGCATGGGAGGACTTCTGACACGTAAAAGTACCCCGGCCTTGTTTGTCCTTGGGTTGCTGAATGGACTTTTACCCTGTGGCCTGGTATATGTTGCTCTCATGGGCGCCATTGCTACAGGAGATCCTTTAGGAGGTGCCTTTTTTATGATGCTGTTTGGTCTGGGTACAGTGCCCTTAATGACGGTCGCCGTTTATAGTGCAGGCTTTCTCAAGGGAAGGTTCAGGATTGCATTTCAAAAACTCATACCAGCAATGATCCTTCTATTTGGAGCACTTTTAATTCTTCGAGGGCTTGGCCTGGGCATTCCGTATCTTTCGCCAGCACAAGCGTCCCAAAATCAGGAAATAGCCACAGAAATTGAGTGTCATTAAAATCAAATCCCTAACATAGCGACGTATCCCACATGAAAATAGTATCTATAGAAGAAGCTGCTTCTAAAATAATTTCTGGTCAAAGACTCTTTCTTCAAGGAGCAGCAATGACTCCAAATACGCTGGTCAACGGAATATGCGACAGGTATGAGGAGCTTAAAGATGTAGAAGTGATATCCCTTCATACGGAAGGTCCTGTCAATTATGCACTGAATCCATACCGACATTCCTTTAAAATTAATTGTTGTTTTGTCGGTGGAAATGTCAGAGCCGCAGTAAATACAAATCAAGGCGATTACATCCCTATATTCCTTAGTGAGATCCATCTATTATTTAAGAATAATATATTACCACTAGACGTTGCCTTGATCCAGGTATCGCCCCCTGACCGGCATGGCTTTTGTTCGCTGGGCGTTTCTGTAGATATCACCCTGGCGGCATTAAAGTATGCCAAAACTGTGATAGCGCAGGTGAATCCTCAGGTGCCCAGAACCCATGGCGATGGAATTATTCATAAAGATCGGATCGACTTTGCTATTGAAGTAGACGAACCTATTCATGAACAAAACAATGGGCATATCTCGGAGGCCGAAGGAAGAATTGGTCAGCATATAGCCAATCTGATAGAAGATGGCGCCACCTTACAAATGGGTATAGGAAGTATACCTAATGCCGTTTTAGCTAACTTAGAAGGGCATCAGCGACTGGGAATTCATACTGAGATGTTCTCTGATGGAATTATACCGCTGGTTAAGGCCGGAGTGATCACAGGAGAGAATAAAAAAATAAAACCGGGTAAAATTGTCAGCTGTTTTGCTTCCGGATCCAGAAAATTATATGATTTTTTAGATGACAACCCAAGTGTTCATTTTAAGGAAGCTGCGTATACCAATCATACGGGTCTGATCATGATGAATCCGAAAGTCACAGCCATAAATAGCGCTATTGAAATTGACCTGACTGGACAAGTTTGCGCTGATACGATCGGAACAAGACAATTTTCTGGTGTAGGAGGTCAAATGGACTTTATACGAGCAGCCAGTTTATCTAAAGGAGGAAAACCGATTATTGCATTTGCCTCTGCAACACATAAAGGCATTTCTAAGATTACACCCCTTTTAAAAGAAGGTGCCGGTGTAACCACAACCAGGGCACATGTCCACTATGTTGTGACCGAAAATGGTGTAATAAATCTTTATGGAAAAAATTTATACGAACGCGCAAAGGCCTTAATAAGTATTGCACATCCCGATCATCAGGAAAACCTGGATAAGGCCGCCTTTGAACGCTTCGGCAGATCTTAAATTTAGACTATGAGTTTTAACCTGGCGTCATTTATTGATCATACTTTGTTAAGTCCAACCGCTACCGAAAAGGATATTGTAAAGCTATGTGCGGAAGCAGATAACTATGGTTTTTTTAGCGTATGTGTCAATAGTTGTTATGTACGCTTAGCTGCTGAAGAACTAAGTGCCTCAAAAGCACATATCGCAAGTGTCATAGGGTTTCCTCTGGGAGCTATGTCTACGAAGGCCAAAATTGCGGAAGCGGATTATTGCCTGACCGAAGGCGCCGATGAACTGGATATGGTCATGAACCTGGGATATTTGAAGTCCGGATCAGTTCAATCTGTAGTAGATGAGATCAAATCCATAAAAAAGGTGATGGGTAAGCATATTTTAAAAGTAATTCTGGAAACCGCATATTTGTCTACGGATGAGATCTTGTTAGCCAGCACGCTTTCTAAGGATGCGGGTGCCGATTTTATTAAAACCTCAACTGGTTTTGGTCCGGGCGGTGCCACATTTGAAGCCGTGAAGATCATGAAAGAGGTGGCAGGAGATAGTATGCGAATAAAAGCTTCAGGCGGTATCAGGGATGCGGCCACAGCTACTCAATATATTGCCTTAGGTGCCAGTAGAATTGGCACTTCCAGCGGTGTCAAAATGGTAGAATAACCTTACATTTAAGCTATGAGCATGCACATTGGAGCCGAGAAGGGCGAAATTGCAGAGACGGTCCTCCTACCCGGAGATCCGCTACGGGCGAAATGGATCGCCGAAACTTTTTTGAAGGATCCTGTGTGTTATAATCAGATTCGCGGTATGCTCGGCTATACAGGCAGTTTTAAAGGTAAACAGATCTCTGTTCAGGGAAGTGGCATGGGTATTCCATCTTCTCTTATTTATTGCTTTGAACTCATCAATAACTATGACGTTAAGAAATTGATCCGCGTGGGCACTGCCGGAAGTTATCAGAAAGATCTGTCCCTGGGAGATCTGGTAATTGCCATGGCAGCATCAACGACGTCAGGCATAAACAACAGCATCTTTCAGACGGCTCATTATGCCCCTACTGCCAGTTTTGACTTATTTCATAAGGCAGTGTCTTATGCCGAACAAAACGGAATGGAGTTTAGGGCTGGAAATGTGTTATCGGCAGATGAATTTTACGATGATCCGGACGATTTATATCATCTCTGGTCTCGGTATGGGGTTCTCTGTGTGGAAATGGAAACGGCCGGAATTTATTCCATGGCTGCCAGACATAATGTCGAGGCTTTATCAATCCTTACTATTTCCGACTCGCTGATCACGAAGGTGCGTAGCACTCCGGAAGAAAGAGAAACGGGATTTCGTGAAATGGTGGAAATTGCTTTGAACGTAGGAACGGCCTAAAAATCTTTTTTATTCCCTTCCCAGATCATCCAGCGTACGGGAATCACAATCCATAAGCTCAGTATAAGCAGTGCGACGATCAATCCTTTATTCGTGCCAAAAAACGACTTAAATACGGCTCCTGTGTAGCCCAACAATACCGATATGTCCAGCTTCAACAGGATCAAAATTCGGGAGAGATCAATGGGGTTGGCCATAGATCCTATCAGGGCATAGGTGTCTAAGGGGTATTCCTCGAAGATCAATAGAGAAAGCAGAAAAAGTCCGTCATAAACGATCGCAAGGAAGAGCCAAAGAAGCACAGCATAGCCAAAGCCTTTAATTCTATTGGTATTCCTCAAAGCCACATTAAAGGCCAAGGCAGTAAAGATCAGTGTTAAACATGCCCCAACCACAAGCAGGAGACCAAAATCCCATATGGCAGCTGATTTCATTAATCCGTAAACAATGAACGGAATTCCTAATCCTAAAACCAGGCATAAGGTCAAAGAGCCGCCCACTCCCAGGAATTGACCAAAAAATATATGTGAGCGCTTAATAGGTTGGGCCAGCAACAAAGTGGTAAATTCCCGGGCATTGTAGAAATACATGATCCCAAAGATGGTCCCGATGAGCGGGACCAAAACAACAATGATGTTGAGCAGGGTAATAATCCCTTTAGACACATCATTATTTAAGAATAATAGAAGAAAACCTAATAAAAGGTAGAAGAGGAAATAGAAATAACTCCATTTACTTCGCATCAGGTCATAGAAACTATATTTAAGGATCTTAAGCATCGATCATATTTTTTGCCATATCTGCAATGGCATGTTCTATATCCTCTGATTCATAAATTGCGAGTAATTTATCAATACTCCCTTTAAAACCAATTCTCCCTTCCAATAAATAAATGATCTCATCGGCTACCTCATCAACAAAAGACATAATGTGAGTCGTGATCAGGATGGTTTTTCCTTTGTCCCTTTCTTTTCTAAGCAAGCCCTTAAATTGGATCAATGCATTTGGGTCCAATCCGGTAGTGGGTTCGTCAAGTATATAAATGGGATTATCAAACATAAATGTCAGCACCAGGTTTACTTTTTGGGCAGAGCCTCCGGACAGCGTTGAGAGTTTTTGCTCTAAATACGGATTAAGTCCAAATGTTTCCAATAAGGGTTCATGATTTGCCGTTTGTTCTCGTAGATCAATGATCATTCGGATCAGCTCATTTACCTTTAAATTACCTGGAAAATCAGCTATCTGTGGCAGATAATTGAGTTTTTGCCGATAGGCAAACTGTTTATGAATGTCTTCCCCATCTACCTTCAGATTGCCTTCATCAGGAATGATCATCCCAAGGATAGATTTGATCATCGTTGTTTTGCCAGAGCCATTCGGTCCGAGAATGGCATAGATACCACCCGCATCAATATCCAGATCAATTCCTTTCAGGACATGATTCTTCTTAAACGATTTATGGAGATTGGAGATCTGTATCATCAAATCTGTTTCATTTGAGGGCTGGCATCAATTAAATTATCGGGTGTAAAAACTGGAGAGACGCGCTCAGAAAAATTGATTATATCCATGAAGAGGCTCCTAAGCAATATAATGGTTTCCGGGGTTCTGTTCACAATATAGGAAAAGAGTTTTACCGGTCTGTAAGGCACATCCCCAATTCCGTCTTTATCAAGATCATAGCCTGTATAACTGCTCCAAAAATTGCGTTCAAAAATATTATCGTTTAAATGGCTATTATAGGATATATCAAATGAATTGCTGAGGAAATTATTTTGCTCAAACCTATTGGCGTAACAAGCGCCCTTGACCTTAAGTGCCCAACCATTATTCTCAAAATTATTTAATGAATATAGAATGCGATTAGAACCTTCAATATTGATCCCAACTGTATTCTTGACAAATCGGTTGTTCTTAATCTCCGCATCATAGATCTCTTTTAGCAACAAGCCATAAGAAGTAGGGCCCCAATTGTTCCTAAAAATATTGTTAGTCATTCGAATATTTTTTGAAAACATAACAGCCACTCCGGCTCCATTATTCTCAAACAGGTTTTCAACGTATGAATCGTCATTGGAAAACATGAAATGCAGTCCGTATCTGACATTATTAAGGCTTTCGTTATTTTGAATAAGAATATTATCAGAAAACTCCAGGTAGATCCCATCACGAACTTTTTCAATTCTGTTATTTAATACTTCAATATTGTTGGAATGCCAAAGATGAATTCCATTACCAGAATTATACTCCTCTACTGCATCACCTGATATACTATTGTTTATCACTTTTCCATAAGAAGATTTTTCGAGATAAATTCCAAAAAACAACTTCTCAAGTTGCAGGTTTTCGATTCTAAAATTTTTTGATTTTATGACACGTACAGCGGCATAATCGGTCGTATAGCTAGTGCCCACATTGCGTATTAAGAATCCTGATAGGTACACATCATCAGCTACGATCGTAATGATCTCCCCTTTGTCCTCGCCGTCAATTACGGGCAGTTCTAATCCCTTTAAAACTAGAGGTTTATCAATTCGAATATTGATTTCTTTATAGACTCCCTTTTCTACCAGGACGGTATCATAAGGTTGGGCTTTTAATACAGCTTCCTTAATTGAGGAATACGTACATGTAGCGCAGACTTTTATTGTTTCTGCTTGAACAAGGGCCATACCAAAAAGTATACACCCAATAGCCCATTTATAGCTCATACCTGAAGCTTCTTTTAAAATTTGACCAGTAATTCTTCCCAAGTTAAGAATTCAGCGGGATGTTCTGCTGCAATATTTCTTGCCATGTCTAACGATAGAAAAGCTGATAAGTTGGCACCCATTGGGCTCGGAACCGCTTCGCTGATAAGAAAAGTTGCTTTAGTGGCATCGATCATTTCTCCGGGTGCACTATAATCACTACAAAGAAACAGTGCCATTTTTTCTTGCTCCTTAACCTGATCTGACCTGAGCATGCACTCAATAGCATCGAATGAATAGACTTTGCCCTTTTTAGTCACAACTTGCGCCGCATGTTGGGTATCTACAATAGTCATGGTACAGTAGCTGCATACTTCCTCACCAAAGGCAATGGCTTTGGGCTCAGGTTTACAAGCTGTTATTACGTATATCAATAATACAAGCCCAACAATAATGGAATTCTGTGTTCTCATAAGAACTAAGAACTAACTTTTTTCCTTTTTACCAAAGAAAAAAGCAACAAATGCCAGTGCAATTCCAAGGCCTAGTGCATATGCTCCAGGTTGCGGATAGGAATGTGCAGTAAAGTTGAGAATATCTTTAGATCCAAACAAGGGAGGTTGAAATCCCATTACGGAACCATCCGGATTAGTGAACTTCATGATTGCTTTGGGATCCAGATCATGACCATAATCATGCTCCCATAGATAAAAATCATATAATCCTGCAGTACTGAGCAAGATCATCAAAATACCCCAATACAGATACCATTTGTAATTGGCCTTAAATGCAATTAACAGCCCAATTATGGTAGTAATAATGATCCCGGCCGGAAAGACCTTAAATTCAGGTATTGCATCTGGGATGTATTTCATGCCCACATAGTGATTCATCAAATTGATGTTTTTAATATCATGTGGATTGGCGTCCGTAAAATCATTAATATGAATATACATGCCCAAAGGTGTTGGGTATTGAGGGGCTTCCAGGGTGATCTTCCATAATGGAAAAACAAATAACAGTAATGGAAGCAGGGCAGCGGCCCACATTAAATAATTGGATTTGATCTTCATTTTTCAGCAATTATCTGGATACAAGGCGGGAGGTCTTTGGCACCTCCCGCTCTATAACCAATAAGGGTATTATGATTACACACGTTATAATTAGTCTTCGCCAAGTGACCACGAAAGGTCAAGGGACGAATTAGCCGGCGATACCCGAACATAGCCCTGCATTTCCTGGTGAAGTGCAGAACAGAAGTCCGTACAGTAAAATGGCCAAACGCCAACTTGTTTTGGTTCCCAGACAAAGGTTTCTGTCTGCCCGGGCATTATCAATAGTTCGGAGGTATTTGCTCCGATCATACTAATACCGTGGGGGACATCATAATCCTGTTCCAGGTTGGTTACATGAAAATATACTTTGTCGCCAACTTTAATGCCTTCAATATTATCCGGATTAAAATGGCTGCGGATCGTAGTCATATAAACATGAACTTCTTTCCCATTTCGTTCCACTTTTACATCGGCATCAGAGGTGGTCGCATATTCGTGTTTATTCTCCGAGAGTTCAAAGATCTTACGTGATCTTCCAATTACTTTATCTGCAGCTATCCCCGCAGCATAGTGGGGTTCACCAACAGTGGGGAAGTCGAGTAAGAGCTCCATTTTATCTCCCGAGATATCATAAAGTTGAGCTGATTGCGTAACCTCCGGACCTGTAGGCAAATACCGGTCTTTAGTGATCTTGTTCATGGCTACAACATACTTGCCATATGGTTTCCTGGAATTACCACCCGGGATCATCAAGTGACCAACAGAATAGTAGCATGGTGCCCTGTCTAGTACTTCCCAGGTACCCACTTTCCATTTAACAACTTCCGAAGAAATAAAGAAGGTAGTATAACCATTACCATCGGCATCAAATTCTGTGTGTAATGGGCCTAAACCTGCTTGGTTAACAGTCCCTGCCAGCACATCTTCGAATTTTAAGATTGGAATGCCATAGGCTTCCCCTTCAAAATTCTCATTCTCAATCGCTGCGATCATTTTAGTAAATGAATGTACGGTAAGGTCAGCAGATAATTTTCCGTTACCTACAATGTACTCACCTGTCGGATCCACATCACAACCGTGTGGCGATTTAGGTGTAGGTAATAAATAAGCCAAGCCCGGAAGTTTGGAGGCATCCAGGACACGCACTTCTTTCTTCATTGTAGAAGTGGCCGTATGTGTTTCATCGCTATAAACATTGTGAGCATAATTTGCCGGCATGGTCTCAAACTGACCAGAAGCAATATACTCTTCGGCTTTTTTCCAGTTGATCGCAGCGATAAAATCTTTATCGTTTTGAGAAGCATTTACTTCCATTAACGTACTTGCCTCTTCAGAGTTATAGGTTGAGAAAAACATCCACCCATGTGATGCGCCGCGACCAGGGTGAGCAAGGTCATAATCAAAACCGGGCATTAGCACCTGGAAGGACAAATCCATGCCACCATCTTCGGGATCCACACTGATAAACGAAAGTGTCCCCTTGAAATTTCCTTTATAATCCTTAATAGAAATATCCCTTTGAGGAATAGGTACAGAGAAACGCGTTCCTGCAACGACATATTCGGTATTCTCTGTTACAAAGGCCGAACTGTGGTTCCCCGCACTATTTGGTATTTCAATGATCTCAGTAGTTTCAAATACGCTTAGATCGATCTTTGCGATCCTAGGGGTATTATTACCATTAATAAATACATAGCGCCCGTCTACTTCTCCATTAGTTTGAGAAATATCCGGGTGGTGAGAATCGTCCCAAGGCACAAAACCATAAGATGTATTCAACATCGGTTTTGTTTCCTCATTGTATCCCCATGCTTTTTCAGCATCCTGAGAAAAGACAGGGATCACTTTAAACAAACGCCCTGATGGCAAGCCATAGACAGACAACTGCCCGCTAAAGCCACCGGATATAAAGGCGTAGAATTCATCGTGTTCTCCAGGTGCTACATATACTTTTTCGGCAGCACTGGATGAAAGAGCGCCATTAGATTTATCGGCCCCCGTGTTACAACTCATAACCATAAGGATCAATCCAAGGAATCCTGATATGATATAGTGTACTTTTTTCATTGTTTAGGTATTTAAGTGTTGTTTATTATTCTTCTGGTGGTAGCATTACTTTGTCTATCACATGTACGATTCCGTTTCCGGCCGGGACACTGGCAATGATCTTGGCGCCTCCCACAAATACATCATCTCCTTTTACCTCTACCATGACATTTTGGTTATTTGCCTGTCCCAATTTTTTAAACTTTTTCAAAAAGTCTTTAGAATATTTTCCAGGTGTCACATGATATTTAAGGATATTGGCGAGTGCGCCTTTATTCTCAGGCTTAAGCAGATTATCTACCGTCCCCTCAGGAAGGGCGTCAAAAGCTTCATTAGTTGGTGCAAAAACCATCAGGGGTCCTGCATTTACTAAAGCATTTTCTAATTCTGCTGCCTGGACGGCTGCTACCAAGGTAGTATGTGCCTCGGATCCGATAGCGATATCCAGTACATTAGGTGTGGATTCATCATCTTTAATAAAGGCCTGTCCTTGTTTCTCGGTTTTCGTTGTTGTTTCAGCTGTTGCTGTTCCTTCAGTTTTGGCTTCATTCTTACAAGCCACTAGTACAAATAGGGCAAGTATAGCGCCCACTAGAATGTTTCGTTTCATTGTAGATACCATTTATTATTGTTCTTAAAGCGTTCTGAAATATTCCAATACGGCACGGGCCTCTTCTTCAGTTAACCCTTGGTTGGCCATTGGAGAGCCATTAAATTCGATCAGTAGCTCTCTCGCTAGCGGATCTTCTTTAACCATTAGTTCCGGATCCAGGATCATGTTCATAACCCATTCAGGAGTACGCCGTTTTAAGATGTCATTAGGGGCCGGTCCGATGAACTTTTTCCCAATTCGATGACATGCAAGACATAGCTGATCATAAAGTTCCTTGCCATTTGCGGCCATTGCCTGATCTATTTCCGTTGGAAGATCCACAGAAGTGACAACACCTACCCCCTTGTTTTCTAATTCGATTCTTTCTGAGGCTTTTGTTGTGTTTTCCGGCGTAGTTTCGGTTTGTTGCTCAGTGGTTTTTTGCCGATCTATGCTAAACCCATCCTTGGACTTTTCTTCCTTCTCTCCACATGCGATGAGGAGAAAAGCAAAAAGCGCCAAAGTACCTAAGACAGATAGTCTTTTCATTTTATGATTGTATTGATTAATGCCCCAAAAATAGACGCCCCAAAAATCAAAAAATATGATATAAATCATATTTCGGACATACATATCTTTTATAATATTGCAAGGAATATTTATTTGGGAAACTATGTTCTCCAATTCAGTCAAATATGCCATAAATGCTGTGCTTTACCTGGCTATTAACTCTAAAGGATCAGAGAAGATCCTGGCCCGGGATATCAGTGAAACCATTTCGGTTCCCAAAGCTTATATCGCGAAGCTGCTTCAAGACCTGGTGCGTCATAATATAATCTCTTCGGCACGTGGCCCAAAAGGGGGCTTCTATTTAACTGAGGCCAACAGGAAAATTCCCATTATCAGAATCGTGGAATTAATTGATGGTGAAGAAATATTCAAATCGTGTGTACTGGGCCTCTCTCAATGCAATGATGCCAAACCCTGTCCGCTACACGAAAAGATCAGTCCCTATCGCTGGTCACTGCTTACCGCTCTGGAGTATAACACAATCCAGGATTTTGCCGATGAGATAATTCAAAGCAAATCATATTTGGCTCAATAAAAAAGAAGCCCGTGAAGGCTTCTTTTAACTTATTGTGAACTTGTCTATATTTTAAAGGTGATGACAGGCAATTGCGCGTGATTTGCGATATCTTCCCCAATACTACCCATAAAGAAATGGGAGAGTCCCTTGCGTCCATGCGTCGGTATTCCTATCACATCTGCACCAATACTTTCGCAGTAATTAAGAACACCTTTTTCTACACTGTAGTCGTTATAAATATCAACGCCCGTTCCAGCTCCGGCTTTGGACAAGAAATCATTTACTTTCTCATAGGCATCTTTGGTGCTTAAGAAATGATCTCCTGGTGTATTGATATACACCATATGTAAATTTGCACCTAGCTTTTCTGTAAATGTTTTTGCTTTTTGAAATGCTTCCAGGCTTTCATCTTTATAATCACAGGCAAATACAAAATTCTCAACATTGAAGTCCTCATGTTGTTTTTTAATTACCAGGACAGGTATTTCCGCATTGCGCACTACTTTTTCTGCGTTGGAGCCTACGAAAATCTCCTTGAGACCATCTGATCCGTGAGAGCCCATGACGATAAGATCTCCATTATGTTTAGCCGCAATTTCATTGACCTCACCAAAAACTTTAAAGTGTTTAATGATGGGGGTGATCTTCTCTACACCTTTTAGATAGGGTTTGTCTAGAAATTCATTAATACGCTTTTCTGCCAGCTTTAGCAGAAAAACAGTTTGTTCGGGATGAAACCCTTCAGAAGCAGAGATCATAGCTTCATTTAATTCAAGCATATGCAAGACCAGAATCTCGGAATTGTGTTTTTTGGCAAGGGAGGCAGCTACTTGTAATGCATTTTCCGACTGTTCCGAAAAATCAATAGGTACAATGATTGTTTTCATGATAAAGAATTTAGTCTTTCAAATTTAACTATTCCATTTGGGCGGAGGTATGACAAAAATCAGGTTTGGAAAGAATGCCTAAGCATTAATGGCTCTAATAAAGATACGCATATTCTTACTAATACCTGGGGGCCATCCATGGATAGGGCGGTCTTTTCTCCCAAGATCCTTTGGTGAAATCAGGAAATTTCTGTGGCGTTCCGTTCGCCGCTATAGACTGTTCAGACAGTGGGGTTACAGCACTCCATGCCGCTGCATCATATACATCCATTGGGGGCGCTATCCCTTTCCCGGCAGATTGCACAAAGGCTTGAAGTACAAAGAAATCCATTCCTCCATGTCCGGCCCCAGTTGCATATTCCCCATATTCCTGCCATAAGGGATGATCGTATTCCTTTAGCCAAGCGTCAGCAGCATCCCATCTATGTGGATCTGATTTCCCTTCGATATACATCCGATTTCCATCTACTTCCCACAATCCATTTGCCCCCTGCACTCTGAATCCAAGGGAATAGGGCCTCGGTAAATTGCAGTCATGAGTAATGATGATCGTTTCTCCCCGAGCTGTTTCAATAGTACTTGTGATCACATCGCCTTGTTTGAAGGTAATTTTGGCATTCGGATGGTCTTCTCCCCCTTTAGCTACTATATGATTGCGTAAGCCGATGGCCTTAGTCGCTTTTGACGTAAGAGACATAAACCTGTTTCCTCTATTGATATCCGCCATTACAGCGATAGGCCCCAGGCCATGTGTTGGATAGACATCGGCATTTTTATCCACAGAATACTGGGTTCGCCACCTGGCTTCGGAAATAGCATTTTCGCCAAACTCAACCCCGCCACCGTATGGCTGTTTACCGTCGTTAAATTTTACGGCCCTGAGATCATGCTGATAACCGCACCTGAAATGCACTAATTCTCCGAACACCTTCTTACGTACCATATGCAATACAGCCATAACGTCTCTGCGATAGTTGACATTTTCCAAGATCATCATATGTGTACCTGTTTCTTCATGCGTATTTACAAGGTCCCAGCACTCTTCTAGTGTTAGTGCAGCAGATACTTCAAGGCCGGCGTACTTCCCTGCTTTCATAGCATCCACAGCCATAGGTGTATGCCATCTCCAGGGCGTTGAAATAATAACGGCATCCAGATCCTGCATATCCAATAAATTGCGGTAATCCCATTCATCTTTTCCAAAAACACGCGCTTTCGGTTTTCCGGCATCATTGAGCATCTTTGTTGTCAACGCTATTCTTGATGGGTCTATATCACACAAGGCATTTACCTCTACATCATCCCGTTGTATCAGATTACTAAGATGGTTCGTCCCGCGAAGTCCGACTCCAATGAGGCCAACTCTTAGCATGAAATTTGATGGCCTTCCAAATGGACTTGCCCAATTAGGACGTAACATCAATCCGGCACTGGCTGCAGTTGTCTGTTTGATGAATGTTCTTCTTGATTTCATAGTACACTAATTGCTATTTGTAATTCTAAAATCTAGCTGCAGGCAACAAGTTACGGAATGAAGCCTTATTTTTGCGCCTAAATTTTACCGCATGACACTTTTACTGATGGCTGCCGGAAGGGGGAGCCGCTATGGCAAATTGAAACAATTTGATGATCTGGGACCCATGGGTGAGTTTTTAATGGAATTCAGTATCTATGACGCTCTGCAAAATGGTTTTGACCATATTGTTGTGATCACACAAAAAAGTAATGTAGATTTTCTGCTATCGCATCTTTCTAAACGCCTCCCCAAAACTGTAAAGTTAGACGTGCTGGCCCAGGAACTCCACGACCTTCCTGACGGACTTTCCTATGAGGGACCCAGACCAAAACCCTGGGGTACGGCCCATGCCGTATGGACGGCGCGTCATGTTATCAAGAATCCTTTTGTTGTAATTAATGCCGACGACTACTACGGGAAAAATGCCTATATGCATGCCAGTAATTTTATGAGAGATACAACAGCAACAAATCCATTTGCTTTGGTAGCTTATACCTTAGAAGACACCTTATCTGACTATGGTTCGGTATCACGAGGTGTATGCGAGCAAAAAAAGGGCATGCTGCATGCTGTCGTAGAACGGACTAAATTGATTCGTAAAAATGGTGGTGTTGAAGACGAGGATTCAGGTCTACAATTTACGGGTAAAGAATTAGTCAGCATGAACTACTGGGTATGCGACCCTATCCTCTTTGACCACATTGATCGGGCAATAATATCTTTCTTCAAAGAGAGTGAAACCCTGGATACGGGAGAAGTTTACCTTCCTTTTGTCATTCAAGATATGCTCAAGGCTGATGCTACCGAAGTAGCTGTGTTGGCCGCTGATAGCTATTGGTTTGGTGTGACCTATTCTGATGATAAGGAAAAAGCTGTGGCCGACTTGCGTAAAATGACCGAAGAAGGACTGTATCCATCCCCTCTTTGGGACGCTTGCAAATAATAAAAAAAGCATGGAGGAACAAAGTTCATTGCTGTCATCCTTCGAAATTCCTGAGAAAAGGTATTCCTGCGAGCCCATTTCTTCTGGTTATATACATGCTACCTATCGGGTCACATCCGGGAACACACCACTTTATATCCTTCAAAAATTCAATGCAAGCGTATTTCCTGATTCCGAAACTGTATATCAAAATTTTCTATCACTCTCGGCTAATTTAATATCGTCAGAATATTCCCAATATCATTGGATCCCAACTAAAGAAGGCACAGCCTTTATTGAGGACCAGAATAAGGATTTATGGCGCTTACTCAGTTTTGTTCCTAATAGCCATAATCTAGAATCGATCAAATTGAAATCCCAGGCTTTCGAATGCGGACGGGTTCTCGGGATATTTCACCGACTTCTAAGCACAGCAGATCCATGCTCATTTAAAGAACCGATCAAGGATTTCCATGATCTCACATTTCGATTGCATGAATTTGAAAATGCGTTGAAGACGGGGCTATCTGAGCGTGTCCAAAAGATGCATTCTCTGATAGACGATATAAATCTGCTCGCAGCGTACCTTTCCAAAAAACCAACGTCCATCCCCATCAGAGTTTGTCATAATGATACCAAACTTTCAAATATTTTATTTGATAAAAATTCACAACAAGGGCTATGTCTGGTAGATTTGGATACGGTAGGACCCGGTTTTTTCTACTATGATTTTGGGGATATGGCACGAAGCATTATTGGCAACAAATCCGAAGACAATTATACAGAAATCCGTGCTGATATGAACCTCGACTTACTTGATGCAATGTTATGTGGTATAAAAGCTTCAAAACTTATCCTTGGTAAAGAGGAGATAGAATCATTATCCTATGGTCTGGTGCTTTTACCATTTCTACACGGTATTCGAGCCCTCACTGATTATGTCCAAGGCGACAAGTATTACCAAATGTCTTTCCCTGATGAGAATTTACAGCGCGCAATCAACTTAATAGAATTTTCCAAACTCACCTTTGAAAAGAGAGATTCGATTCAGGATCGGATTAGTGAGGTAGGTCTAAGAATTATTTAAAAGCAGGAATCCCCGTGATATCAGCTCCTGTGATCAGGAGGTGAATGTCATGGGTGCCTTCATAGGTGATCACACTTTCCAGGTTCATCATATGGCGCATGATACTGTACTCCCCGGTAATACCCATACCGCCCAAAATTTGTCTGGCTTCTCTGGCGATCTTGATCGCCATCTCCACATTATTCCTTTTCGCCATGGATATATGTGCCGTGGTTGCTTTCCCTTCCATTTTAAGCTGGCCTAATCTGAAAGCGAGCAGTTGAGCTTTGGTGATCTCGGTGATCATTTCTGCCAATTTCTTTTGCTGCAATTGAAAACCTGCAATGGGTTTCCCAAATTGAATCCGCTCTTTAGCATATCGAAGGGCGGTATCATAACAATCCATTGCTGCGCCTATAGCGCCCCATGCAATCCCATATCTGGCAGAATCCAGACATCCTAAGGGCGCCCCCAGGCCATTTTTGCCAGGCAAGAGGTTTTCCTTGGGCACTTTTACATTGTCAAAAATGAGTTCTCCGGTTGCCGAAGCCCGCAAAGACCATTTGTTATGTGTTTCCGGAGTGCTAAAACCCTCCATGCCACGCTCAACGATCAAGCCGTGGATACGACCTTCTTCATTCTTGGCCCATACTACGGCGACATCTGCAAAGGGAGAATTAGAGATCCATAATTTGGCTCCATTAAGGAGATAGTGATCTCCCTGTTCTTTAAAATTGGTGACCATTCCACTAGGGTTGGACCCGTGATCCGGTTCTGTTAGACCAAAGCAGCCCATAAATTCTCCACTGGCCAATTTTGGCAGGAATTTTTTTCGCTGTTCCTCCGTTCCATAGGTGAAAATAGGATACATGACCAAAGACGATTGTACCGATGCAGTAGAACGTATGCCACTGTCGCCACGCTCGATCTCCTGCATGATCAGTCCATAACTGATCTGGTCCAGGCCTGCGCCACCGTACGCTGCAGGAATATAGGGTCCAAAGGCTCCGATCTCTGCCAGGCCTTTTATCGCCTCCTTAGGGAATTCTGCTTTTTGTGCATACTCCTCTATGATCGGTGAGATATCGCGTTTTACCCATTCCCGGGTAGCACTTCGTACAAGTTTGTGCTCTTCCGTTAAGAGATCATCTAATTGATAGTAATCAGGGGCTTCGAACAGATCAGGTTTCATCCGTAAAATTTTGCCTCAAAGGTAGGTATTGGAAGAGAATGTAGCAATGAGAAAGAGGTCAAAATTAGTTGATCATCGATCCAGGAAGTCTGCGAGAAGTCTGTGAAAATGATGTACGCCTTGTTCCCGGCTAGGGGAAAATCTGCCAGCTTTATAAAAGGCAGAACGCACACCTAAATGCACACCTTCTACCACTTCTTCATCTTCCATTTCAACTTTGTCCAGGCCTGAACCGGCACCTATATCAAGTTTCGCCTCATCATAAACATAGCTCATAAAACTGACTTTCGTTTTATGAATAGATTCGGGCATAACAACATTTACCGAGACACCCCATGGATAAAAATTGAACATCATATTGGGAAATACCCAGAAGTAATAAGCAGCAATTTTTTTACCATGATCCATATGCCCTTCCGGCAGATCAAAAACGGTTTCTGTACCCTCAGCATAGCCAATTTGAAGATTCATATGCTCATAAAGGACTGTCTCATAATCCCCATAGTCCAAGACGGCATTTAAATCGTCATGCACAAATGGAATATGAAATCCCTCCAGATAATTATCGCAATACAAGGCCCAGTGCGCATTTATATTGTATTCTTTTGTACGTGATGGATCATGTACAAATTGGTCCAGATCCATAAAGCCAATTCGCTCAAACATCTGATCTAATACCAATTGTAAATCGAAAGCGGGTTGCAATCCGGCGAACATAAAGGAGCCCCATTGTTTGAGTGGAAATGAATGCAGATTATCGCAAGCTCTTGGAAAATCCTCAGCGTCTTTAAATTCTGGCATGTGTTCAAAAGCCCCTTCCAATGAAAAACGGCGACCGTGATAACCACAGATCAATTTTTTGGCCTTCCCACGTTCAAGTACCACCAGATTTCCCCGATGCGTACACACATTGCTCAGGCAGGAAATACTTCCTTTTGAAGAACGGGTAAGTACGATAGGTTCTGATAAAAATCCAGGTAGAAGCACCTTGGGTGCTACACTCCCAGCTTCCTGAACTTGTGCCGTTGAACCTAGCCATTGCCAGGTTTTGTAAAACACTTTTTCCTTCAGTGATTCGAAGACTTCCTG
This sequence comes from Flavobacteriaceae bacterium, assembly GCA_029861705.1. Classification (GTDB taxonomy): domain Bacteria; phylum Bacteroidota; class Bacteroidia; order Flavobacteriales; family Flavobacteriaceae; genus HDS-28. The sequence goes on along the minus strand of JAOTYW010000009.1, from coordinate 8,423 downwards.
ACTCCTGTAAAAATAGGCTGGCAGTGTTTCTGCCTTAGAAATGTCGGGATGAATTTTAAACCTCATTGTCATTATAACTGTATATTGCCGTTGTGCAACTAAATTAAACCAATTAATCTTAGCACCTTTCTAAATAAGCGTATTCAGTGGGGGGAAAGTCAACTAAAATAGGATTGATCACGGCAACATCTCTCGTTGTTGGTAACATGATTGGTTCTGGAATTTTCGTCTTGCCGGCTGCATTAGCTAAGTTTGGCAGCATTAGTTTACTGGGATGGGTGTTTACAGCTGCAGGGGCCTTGATCCTGGCGAAAATATTCAGCAATCTGAGTAAAATCATAGTCAATCGGAGTGGGGGTCCCTATGTATTTGCCAAAGAAGGCTTTGGCGATTTTATAGGCTTCCTGGTGGCATGGGGCTATTGGATTTCCTGTTGGGTCACTAATGCCGGAATTGCCGTGGCCATTATCAGTGCCCTGACTATTTTCTTTCCTGTATTGGAAACCAATTCGTTACTGGCTGTAATCCTGGGTTTGGGTTTTATTTGGCTTTTCACATGGATAAATATCAAAGGGGTACCTACATCAGGCAAAATTCAGGTGGCCACAACGATCCTTAAACTTTTACCCCTGGTCTTTATTATTCTTATTGGAGCATTTTTCTTTAGTCTCGATAATTTTCCTGATTTCAATATCTCTGGAAAAAGTGACCTGGGCGCCTTTTCAGCAGTGGCCACATTAACACTGTTTGCATTTTTAGGCATTGAATCTGCTACTATTCCTGCAGAGAATGTAGATAATCCTGAAAAAATAGTGCCAAGAGCAACCATGCTGGGTTCTACCATTACAACATTAGTGTATATACTGGGCACCGTAGTCTTATTTGGGATCTTACCCATAGATCAATTAATGACCTCACCGGCACCCTTTGCCGAAGCAGGTAGAATTATTGGGGGCGAGTATACAGCTTATTTTATTGCATTTGGAGCCGCCATATCTGCAATAGGGGCGCTAAATGGTTGGATCCTGATTGCAGGGCAGTTGCCAATGGCAACAGCTAAAGACCAAATGTTTCCGCGTATTTTCAAAAAGCAGAATAAAAATGAAGCGCCATATTTGGGCATAATTATCGGAAGTATTTTGAGTTCTGTCGTTATGTTGATGAATTTTTCTGAAGCCCTTGTCGATCAGTTTGAATTCATTGCACTGCTTACCACCCTAACTGTACTGATCCCTTACCTCTTTGTGGCTGCTGCCTATGTTTTGATTACAATTAATCGCGGCATTTTCAGGAATGATCGCTTTAAAATAGCAGTGCTTTCTATATTGGGGTTCACATATTCGTTTTGGGCGATTTATGGTTCGGGAAGCGAAACGGCGTTTTACGGGCTTTTGCTCCTACTGGCGGGAGTGCCATTTTTTGTCTTGATGAAATGGAATCAAAAAAAGGAGTAGCATGAGCGCAACACATCACTCAGAATATCTCAAACTTGCCTCTCTCTTCTTAAAAAGAGCTGAGGCTGCTTTTATTTCTGACGATCTAATCGGCGAACAATGGCAGAGGCTGCAGTATTTAGAACGTCCGGATTATAAGAAAGCCGTTGCAGAGTATAGGCTGTTTGAAAAGATCTTTACAGATCTTAATATTGATATCCACTATTTTCCCTCTGATGAGAATGTTACTATTGATTCAATCTATTGTCGTGATGCCTCAATAGCTACGGATTTTGGAATGATCCTCTGCCATATGGGGAAAGCCGACAGGATCAATGAACCTGGATCTCAGAAACAAAGTTTTCAGCAAAAGGAAGTGCCTATACTTGGAAAGATCACAGCTCCAGGTACGCTCGAAGGCGGGGATGTAGCCTGGTTAGATGAAAAGACTCTTGCTGTAGGTCATACGTATAGGACTAACGAGGAAGGGATCCGACAATTGAAAGCCTTGTTAGAACCTAAAGGCATCGAAGTGCTAGTTGTTGCATTACCACATTATAAAGGACCCACTGATGTGTTCCATCTAATGTCCGTTTTGAGCCCGGTCGATAAAGACCTCGCTGTTGTTTATTCTCCCTTAATGCCCATAAAATTTAGAAATGATCTCCTGGCAAGAGGCTTTGAACTGGTGGAAGTTCCGGAAGAGGAATTCGATTCCCTGGGATGCAATGTGCTGGCCGTTGCACCAAGGAAATGCCTGGTGGCTCATGGGAATCCTAAAACGCGGGCTAAGTTGACCGATGCTGGCTGTGAAATTCAGGAATACAAAGGGGAGCATATTAGTGTGATGGGGGGTGGAGGCCCTACCTGCCTTACACGTCCGCTGCTAAGAATGCGTTAAATGTGCTGCTATAAATAAATATCGATCAACCCATCCGGCGTTGTAACCTTCACTATTTTATTCTCCCGATCCACCAGTTTGATGATGGCATCAGTAATGGGAATAAGGATTTCTTTAGATTCGAAGTCGACTTCCAATAGCGCCTGTGCCGTTGTATCTATAACACCTGTGATCTTTCCAATATGTCCATGAACTTCATCCTGAACGGAATACCCGATCACTTCGTGAAAATAGAATTTGTTGCCACTAAGTTTTGGCAGGAGCGTTAAGGGAAGAAAGATCTCTTTTCCCAGCAGTGAGTCGGCAGTTGCCTCATCCCCTACTCCTTCGAACTGGACTCTTAAAAGTGACGTTTTGTGCAACCGGGAGCGTTCAATAAAAAATGGAACCAGTCCGTGGTTAAGTGCCACAAAAACTGATTCCATATTGTCGTATAACTCGGGTTGGTCTGTATCTAACTTGATTAATACCTCCCCTTTATAACTATGTTTGGAGACGATCTTACCGAGGTAAAAACAATCTTCCTTTTGCATAGTGTGATTTTCTTATTCTTCCTCTGAGCTGTCTGCTGTAGCTTCTTCTGCCACCTCAGCTTTTGCTTTTTCAGAAGGGGCCTCTGCAGTTTCTGCTTTAGCCTCTTCAGCCGCAGCTTCTGCTACTTCTTCAGCCGGAGCTTCTTCAGCCGGAGCTTCTGCTTGAGGTTCTTCTGTCTTTGTTTCTTCAGCAAGAGTTTCTTCAGCAGGAGTTTCTTCTTTTGATTCCGCTACTTCTGCCGGAGCCTCTGTTCCTTCTGCAACTGCATCCGCTCCTTCCGTTCCTTCTTTTGCAACTTCTGTCTCCGCTTCAACAGCAGCTAGTGCACGTTTATCGCTTACTTCCTTTTCAGCTTTTAGCGCCTCTTCACGTGCTTTTTCTTTTGCCTGATCCAAAGTCTTGGCTTTGCTTGCAACAGCCAATTCCTTATCCTTAACCCAGGCTTCAAATTTCTTTTGGGCATCTTCTTCGGTTAGAGCTCCTTTGGCAACTCCACCTAATAAATGATGCTTTAACAGCACTCCTTTATATGAAAGGATACGTTTTGCGGTATGAGAAGGCTGGGCTCCATTCTGCAACCATTCAACTGCATTATCTACTTTGACCTCTATGGTCGCTGGATTGGTGTTGGGATTGTAGATCCCTAGTTTTTCAAGGAATTTTCCGTCTCGCTTTGAGCGTGAGTCCGCTGCAACGATCCAATAAAAAGGTTTTCCTTTTTTTCCGTGTCTTTGAAGTCTGATTCTAACAGGCATATCACATTAAATTTTGAGGTACACGACCCCGGTTATTAATTCTTTTAAAAAAATTTGTTCTTCAACTTCACCTTTGGTAAAGCCAAAGAGGCTGCAAATATACGTCAATATCTCAATTCTACAATACTTTTCGCCCCATCATTATAGATATTTCCAGACGTTAATAACTCCTGATAATTCCCTTTTACCTAACTGCTATAAATGTCTATTTTTATTGCCCGTTATTTTTTCTAATATCACCCTATGTACCTCATTTTTGATACCGAAACTACAGGGCTCCCAAAACGGTGGGACGCAGCCGTCAGCGACCTTGACAATTGGCCTAGATGCATCCAGATCGCCTGGCAGCTGCATGATGAATGGGGTGAGGTCGTAGAACACAATGATTTCCTAATTCAACCGGACGGATTTGAAATTCCATACGACGCTGAAAAGATTCACGGCATTTCTACAGCACTGGCGACAGAAGAAGGGCTGCCTCTGCAAGAAGTATTGGATGCTTTTACAGAAGCACTCGCCAAGACAACTTTTGTTGTTGGACAAAATGTAGGTTTTGATCTTAATATCATGGGATCTGAATTGCTGAGGGCCGGACGTCAAAATAGCCTTGAAGGCTTGCCTATTTTAGATACGTGTACGGAAGAGACTGCCTTGCTTTGTCAACTCCCGGGAGGCCGAGGTGGGAAATTCAAACTGCCCACACTCACAGAACTACACGACCATCTCTTTCAACAACCCTTTGATGAAGCACATAATGCTACAGCTGATGTGGAAGCCACGGCGCGTTGCTTTTTTGAATTAATCCGACGTAAGCACTACCCCCTTCAAATATTAAAAACCGAACCCGGATATCTGGAAGCCTTCCAAGAAAAAAATCCGACCCCTATTGCCCTGATTGGGCTTACACATACTAATTTAAAGGAAGCTTCTGCTAAACTTGCTTCCGATGCTGATCTGGATAAGGATATTGGGGACGCCGGAACGACACATATTGTTTCGGAAGAGGTAATCCAGGCACCCTTCGTCCATCTGCACAATCATTCACAATTCTCTGTCTTGCAATCAACTACCCGGATCAAAAATCTCGTGGCTCGGACGGCAGAATTTGGTATGCCTGCAGTAGCCCTGACTGATCATGGCAACATGATGGGGGCTTTTAGATTCATCAGGGAGGTAAATTCCTATAACCAGAAACTGGAAGAAGCAGACGTTACACGACCCATTAAAGCCATATTGGGATGTGAGTTTTTTGTATGTGAAGACCACAGCAATAAAAGGGATAAGGATTACGGTTACCAGATCGTCTTTTTAGCGAAAAATAAAAAGGGATATCACAACCTGGCGAAAATGTCATCATTGGCCTATACGGATGGATTTTACTACGTCCCCCGTATCGATAAAAAGATCGTAGAAGCTTATAAAGAAGATCTCATTGTCCTGACTGGAAACTTATATGGGGAAGTTCCGGCAAAGATCCTTAATCAGGGTGAGCGGCAAGCTGAAGAAGCCTTGCTTTGGTGGAAAGAACATTTCGGCGAGGATCTGTATGTGGAGATCATGCGTCACGGACAGGAAGATGAAAAACGCGCCAATGCCAGCCTGCTATCACTAGCCAGCAAACACCAGTTGAACATAGTTGCTACTAACAACACCTACTATCTGGATAAGGAAGATGCCAACGCACACGATATTCTCCTTTGTGTAAAAGAAGGTGAAAAACAAGCGACCCCAATTGGCAGGGGAAGAGGATACAGATATGGCTTCCCTAACCAGGAATACTACTTCAAGTCGGCCAATGATATGAAATCGTTGTTTTCAGATCTGCCAGAGGCCATATTGAACATAAGCGGCTTGCTTGAAAAAATAGAAGCGTTCCAATTGGAGCGTGAAGTTTTACTTCCAAAATTTTCTATTCCCCAGGAGTTTAAAGAAGCTAACGGCATAGATACAGATGACATTAATAGTGAAAACCGCTATTTACGCCATATTACACTTGAGGGAGCGAAGAAGCGTTATGGATCAATCAAGCCTGAAGTCCAGGAACGCATTGATTTTGAATTGCAGACTATTGCTAATAGCGGTTATCCCGGATACTTCCTAATTGTAGAAGATTTCATTCGTGAAGCGCGAAATATGGACGTTTCCGTAGGGCCGGGACGTGGTTCAGCTGCCGGATCTGTTGTGGCGTATTGTCTTGGGATCACCAATATTGACCCCTTAAAATACAACCTGCTTTTTGAGCGATTCCTGAATCCTGACCGAGTGTCCATGCCGGATATTGATATTGATTTTGACGACGAAGGTCGGGCAAAAGTCATGGACTATGTGATCAACAAATACGGAGCGAATCAAGTTGCCCAGATCATCACTTATGGAACCATGGCTGCCAAGTCGGCCATCAGAGATACAGCCCGGGTGCTGGATCTGCCATTGAACGATGCCGACAGGCTATCCAAGTTAGTTCCTAATATGACCAAGTTGGCCAGGGTATTTGAGTCTGAGATGGAAGATCTTAAAAAGAGCTATCGGGCAGAAGATCTTAGACGCATTCAGGAACTAATTGGGGTTTCAGAAGGTCACGACCTGGAAGCCGATACGGTAAACCTGGCTAAATCCCTGGAAGGATCGTTACGTAATACAGGAATCCACGCTTGCGGTGTTATTATTACACCGGATGATATTACCAATTTCGTCCCTATTGCAACAGCAAAAGATTCAGATCTCTATGTAACACAATGGGACAATGCCGTTGTGGAGAATGCCGGCTTGTTAAAGATGGATTTTCTGGGCTTAAAAACCCTGACCCTGATCAAGGATACTGTTAAGATTGTCAAGGCCCGTCATGAAATAAATCTTGATCCGGATGCCTTTCCTTTGGATGATGAGGCGACTTACCAACTTTTTCAAAGGGGAGAAACAGTTGGGATCTTCCAGTATGAATCTGTTGGCATGCAGAAGCACTTAAAAGATCTAAAGCCTACGGTATTTAATGATCTTATTGCCATGAATGCCCTGTACAGACCGGGGCCTATGGAATATATTCCGCATTTCATTGCCCGAAAGCATGGAAGGGAAGAGATCACCTATGACCTGCCTATCATGGAGGAAATATTGAAGGATACGTATGGAATCACCGTATACCAGGAACAGGTGATGCTCTTATCTCAAAAACTCGCTTCCTTTTCCAAAGGTGATGCCGATGTACTTCGGAAAGCCATGGGGAAAAAGATCTTTGCCTTGCTGCAAAAACTAAAACCTCAATTTTTAGACGGCGGAGAAAAAAATGGACATCCCCGCGATATCCTGGAAAAAATATGGAAAGATTGGGAGGCTTTTGCATCCTATGCTTTTAATAAAAGTCATTCTACTTGCTATGCTTATATCGCATATCAAACAGCTTATTTAAAAGCGCACTATCCAGCCGAATATATGGCCGCTGTGCTTTCCAATAATATGAATGACATTAAGCAGGTAACCTTCTTTATGGAGGAATGCAAGCGGATGGGCTTAGAAGTATTAGGTCCGGATGTCAATGAATCCTGGTACAAGTTTGCCGTGAATAAAGATAATGCCGTACGTTTCGGGATGGGTGCTATCAAAGGAGTTGGACAAGGCGCCGTGAAGTCTATTGTTTCGGAACGCAAAGCCAATGGCGCATTCGCTTCAGTTTTCGACTTGGCCAAACGAGCCGATCTGCGCGCAGCGAATAAAAAGGCATTTGAAAACCTGGCTCTGGCAGGGGCATTTGACTCGCTTGGGGAAACCCATCGGGCACAATATTTCCACCATGAAAAAGAAGGGGTCACTTTCCTTGAAAAAGTAATTCGCTACGGCTCACGATTCCAGGAAAATGAAAATTCGTCACAGGTGAGTCTGTTTGGGGAAGCCAGCGAAGTACAAATTCCGGAACCTGTAATACCGCCTTGCGAACCCTGGAGTATGATGGAAACCCTTCGAAGAGAAAAAGATGTGGTAGGTATCTATATTTCAGGCCATCCCCTAGATGAATTTAAAAGTTCAATTCAATGGTTTTGTAACGCTAATGTGAATCTTTTAAGTGATCTCAATAGCCTTGTTAATAAAGAAGTATCTCTTGCCGGGATCATTACCGATGTTCAGCACAGGGTTTCAAAAAATGGCAAAGGCTGGGCCATCTTTACGCTGGAAGATTATTCAGACAGCAATGACTTCAGGATCTTTGGAGAGGAATATTTGAAATACCGGCATTTTTTGATGATCAATTCATTCGTCTATTTCAAAATGTATATCAGAGAAGGATGGGTCAATAGGGAAACCGGCAAAAAAGGGGAACCGCGTCTGCAATATAATTCGGTGATGCTGCTTCAGGATGTGATGGAAACATTTGCAAAAAAACTAACCCTTCAACTAAGTCTTGACCAGGTAAAACCGGAAACGGTTACAATCTTAAAAAGCACTTTGGCATCCCATAAAGGGAAGCAAAATTTGCATTTTACCGTTTTTGAAATGGCCGATAATATAAAGGTTAACCTTAACAGTAGAAAACAACGCGTTGCCATTAGTGCTGAACTATTGGCAGAATTAGAGGCTAATCAGATTTACTATAAAATTAATTGATAGTTTTTCTTGATGGTACTATAGGGAAAAAGAATGCTTGTGTTGTAATTTTGCCCGCTTAATATTGACTAACTTGTCGTCACAAAAAATGTTGAATTATGGCTTTAGAAATTACCGATGCTACCTTTGATGAAGTAGTTTTGAAAAATGAAAAACCGGTGGTAGTAGATTTCTGGGCAGCCTGGTGTGGACCCTGCAGAATGG
>JAOTYW010000139.1 GCA_029861705.1 Flavobacteriaceae bacterium | reverse complement strand
TCGAGTTTGCCCGTTTGTAACTTGAAGGGGGGCTGGGGTATTACTAATAGACTCTTCCTATCCCGATCAGTTCCAATATTTCAGGGAAGATAAAATTCTTCTGTATACGATGTTGATTTCGTCTTGGTCAAAAGGGAGAAGAAATTATGAAGCTACTATCATCAGGGGAATACATCAAGAATTCAGAAATACGCTAGATTTTCCCTAAATCCCATTGGTGGTATTGACCTCAGGAAAGCGATCATCCTTGTCCGAAGGGAAGAAGATGCGAGCAAAATGGCTCGATTTTCAGGCCCATCTCACCTCTATGTATATCCAATCCAATCAACAAATAGGATCGTTGAGCGAAGTGGGCATTACATTTATCGGAACGATCCGTAAGAAGTGATTCGGGCTATTAGACAGTAATGGAAGCCGCGCGTGAGAAATTGTAATAATTTCGATGTATAAAATTATAATCTATGGCAGGACTCTACTACAAAGATTTTTTTCTGAATTCCGGCCAGATTATGATCAAGGCTACCAGGCTGAACACGAACACAACTATCTCGATTATTTCAGGGTATCGTATCACACCGGTTATTTGATCAAATGTCATGGGTGCGAGGTATCCCAGGATATTAGCCAGGATAATGATCCAGAACAGCCACTTTTTTTTCAAGCGGAACGAGCGGATAACCACTATCATGCCCACGGCGCCCAATAAAACATTAAAAGCGCCGTTCAGCCGGACTATCATATCAATATAGCTTGCCAACCGACTATGTGATTTAGACAGTTCGCTCATGCTGGTCCCTGAATATATCTCCAGATTATCGGTGAACAGATCAGGTTGGACCATCACCACTACTCCATACAACAACATGAAAAATCCGTTGGCTAAAAGTACGTATCGTGCTATTCTTTGTAAGCTTGTCATATTTTCAACCTTTGTAGTCATGGCATAAGGCATCAAATGCCTTCACTTTAGATCATAATCCCAAGGAATACACACAGGGCGGAAAAAAGAAATATAAACGGGCATAATTTATAGGGTAAAAAATTAACCCTGAATCCTGTGAACAGGGATATTATGGCCAACACAATCAGCATCGCTATCACAAACCAAAAAACAATTATGGAGATCTCGTTCCGCGAATCCGTTACGGCAAGAAAAATAGTCAATATCCCCAGGAAGATCAGGCTTACCCCTTCGATGATCCATTCCATAGTAATTATGTACTTGTTGTCTACGGAAATATCACCGAAACCATTCACTACATTCTTGGTGGGGAACAGGTGTGATACGCCCCAGAGCAATGAGGTGGCACCGCCGACAATTAGAAATATTTGATTCATTGTACTACGTTTTAATTCTATAAGTTGAAAAAGCATAGATCATCCAACCGAACATAAAGATAAAAATGAGACGTTGCCAAATCCCTCTCCAATTCTCCGTGAATTCGCTGAACATCATAATTGATAATATCGGGGCTAAAACCACAATAATGAAAGCCATGATTTTGTGCCGCCCATTCTCAGCGATCCATCCCAGGGAAAAGGCAAAAACTGAAAATGAAAATCCCGTTATGTTGGCAAATAGAGAGTGCAATTGATCTTCCCTGAGGCTATGCGGCAGTGCCTTATCAATTGGGGCATGATGAAATATCGCCGTCATGATCAAGGCAGTCCCAAAAAGCAGCAGTATCAGTTTAATGATCCAATTCCTGCCCAGGAACACCCAGCCGGCCCAGATACTACATAGGCCAAGTCCCACAAAAACGACGTTCATGATCCAGGCATTGGGAGTACTCTGTGCGCCGAGTTCACTCGTCGTATTTTCTAGGATAGAATAGCCTTCCAGGCTGTAATGTGGTAATATAAAAATTACCAAAAGCATAATTAAATAGAATATCTTGAAAAAAATCAAGCTATTTGAGCCCATGTTCGACATCATCAATTGGCATCTATCACAGCACCTGTCCCTGTAACATTGGAGGTTATCATCGGATTGCCCCTGTAGTACACATCGCCTACCCCAGAGATCGATACGTCTAATTCATCGTTGACAGTTACTTCCACATTGCCGACGCCGGTAATCTGTACTTCGCAAATGTCAGAAATAAGATCAAAAGCTCTTACATCCCCAACACCCGTCATATCAATATCCAGGAAAGTAGCAACTCCTTGTAACCGAAAATTGCCAGTCCCTGTCAGCCTAATTCTGAGATCAGTAAGATCAAAGTCGTTCTGAGCCACCACATCTCCTACGCCTTCCAATTCCAGGGATTCGATGTCAGGAATGGTGATATGCACTTTCACGGCTTGCACAATGCTTATACAGCGGTCGAGTTCTATATGCAATTCACCGTTAATGACTTCTGTATTTATCTGATCTAAAATATTTTGCTGACCTTCAAGAATTATATCTTCCTGGGCTCCTTGTGTTACCAGGATATCCGCAAAAATGGAGCTCTTAATTTCTGTAAAGGGATCTGCTATCGTCCTGCTTTGCATAACAACAGCACCCTCACCTCTCAAACAATTCGTTCCATTTGGAGGAAAATTAGGACGATCAGGGAAATCAATATTGACATCATTATCGCAGGAAAAAACCAGTAATGCCAATACTAATATAATATACCTATGAATTTTCATGACTCATTTTTTAAAACTAAATTTCTACGTTCGCCTAAGGAGTAATATTCAATATTGGTGATTTTGATTCTAGGTTGGTGGGATAAGATCTTTCTCTATTGCGCTGAGCTGATTTTTGGTCTACTGCCCTTCCAAACCGAGTAAAGCAACGCGAGACCGGCGATAATGAGAAGGACCGGAACCAAGGCGATACCTGGATCCATAAATTCCCAAAGACCACCTAGTGTAAACCCAAGGCCAACAACCAACCAAAAACCTTCAAATTCAAAACCGTAAGATTTTCGGATGAGTTGTGCTCCAAGTGTTATTACTCCAACCCCTAAAAGTCCAATGCCATTACTGAGATCTGTGAGAAACGCAATGCCAACCCACAAAAAGAATAATCCCCATGCAATGCCTTCAATTCTACTCTCCACTCCACTTTTATTCCAGTTCATGATTATATAATTTTTGAATTCTTAACATATTAGGATATGATATAATTTGCCTATCCAGGGGGAAAGGGAATGTAATAATTATTAAAGGCAAACGAAATGATATTTATCATGCCGTACATGTTGTTTCCACACGAGTGCAATTATTTACTTGACCAAAAAAAATGGCCCCGGTAAACCGGGGCCTGATAAACTAACTAACTCAAAATTTCTCTAATGAGAAACAGCTTAGTATATAGAAAATTTAACAAATACGCTCTTAAAGAATTGTGAATTTTTAGATAAAAGAAATGGGTATTTGAACTTATCATTAAAATTGTGACGGCCGCCCTTATTCCCCAGGACCACTTCATCGCAATAATTCGCCCTTAAATCGATCATCTTTCCTCATATGATATTTATCATGCTTTAAAAAGCTCCCCATATTTACCTTCGTATTTCGTCTAATTGCAACTAATTTTATTCGTGATCTATGATCAATTTGACTTACTTCACGATTGGTCGGACTTTAATTTTTAGCAATAGAATCCAAGCAAGCTATTGCCTTATGAAATCGCCGTAAGCATTTTTATTATGAAGAAACTTGGCCCCACCCGCTTCTTTCAGTTTTTATTTCAAAGTTCACTACTACTCTTCTTGCTAGGAGTACAGGTAAGCTTAAATGCCCAGATCAGTTTTTCAAAAAGTGATCTGGATTTAAATGGGCAAGTCGATATTACCGGTGTAACTTCCTTGATGTACGGTCCGGATGGTCGTCTCTATGTAGCAGAGTACCCACCGGGAACTATCAACGTTTTAACAATTGACCGGAATGCTGCTTCTGATTATGTGGTTACTGATGTTGAAGTGCTCACTGGAGTAACGGATATTGTTAATCATGATGACGATGGTTCTATAAACAGCAGTCAAACTCAACGGGAAGTTACTGGTCTAACAGTTGCCGGAACTGCAGCCAATCCAATTATTTATGTTACTTCCAGTGACTACCGAATCGGGTCGGGTCCGGGAGGTGGTAGTGGCGACCTCGGTCTGGATACAAATTCAGGGATCATTACCCGTTTTTACTGGAACGGCAGTTCATGGGATGTAGTGGATCTGGTTCGTGGCCTGCCACGTTCTGAAGAGAACCATGCAACGAACGGACTGGAGATGACAACCATAAATGGTACGGACTATTTAATCGTCTCCTCCGGTGGTAATACCAATGGGGGTGCTCCTTCCACTAATTTTGTTCATACCTGTGAATATGCTTTGTCAGGCGCTGTACTATCCGTGAACCTGGATATACTGAATAGTATGGGTATTCAAACGGATGGGAATGGCAGACAATACATTTATGATATTCCAACTTTGGACGACCCAACCCGCGCAAATGTAAATGGCATAACAGATCCGGATACTTCTGGCTATACGGGCATTGATGTCAATGATCCCTGGGGAGGCAATGACGGACTCAACCAGGCCATGATCGTCCCGGGCGGACCTGTTCAGATATTCTCTCCCGGCTATCGAAATACATATGACCTGGTGGTTACCCAGTCCGGGGCGGTCTACGTGACAGATAATGGGGCCAATGTACACTGGGGTGGCTTGCCTATAAATGAAGGAGGTGGTAGTGTAACAAATGCATACGACCCTGCTGAACTGGGGAGTTTCAATCCAACAGCAGATGGAGAAGTTGTCAATAACGAGGACCATTTAGAACTAATCACCAACGATATACAGAATTATTCCTTTGGAAGTTTCTATGCCGGCCACCCCAACCCAATAAGGGCAAATCCAAATGGAGCCGGACTATATACGGCCCCAAACCAATATGGTACAACAGGAGCCGTTTTTAGAACGCAAGTATATGATCCTGATGGTAGTACACCCGGATCTACCACTGATCCAAATGTGGGTCTTCCTGCGAATTGGCCACCAGTAGCTACTGCCAATCCTGTTGAAGGAGATTGGCGCGGACCTGGAATGGTGAATCCCGATGGACCTGCAGATGTTCCTATCACTATTTGGGGTACTAATACCAATGGAATTGATGAGTATACGGCGACCAATTTTGGAGGCGCCATGCAAGGTGATCTCTTAGCAGGTCACAATGCTGGTATCTTAAGAAGAGTACAACTAAATCCGAATGGGTCCCTGCAAAATTTAACCTCAAATTTTCTATCGAATATTGGAGGAAATGCACTAGGCGTTACCTGTAATAGCGATACAGATGCCTTTCCAGGAACAATCTGGATAGGAACGCTTAACGGAAAGATCGTAGTATTTGAACCCCAGGACTATGGCATTGGAAGTCCACCTGTAATTGTCCAGCAGATCCCTGACTTGCTTAGGGTCATTAATACGGCTGATGAAAACCTTGATCTGAATACTTATTTTGATGATGACAATGGTACAGCTAACCTTACTTATACCGTACAACTTAATACCAATCCGGCCATTGGGGCCTCGATCACCGGAAATATCCTTACGCTGTCATATCCGTCAACTCCGGAAATCTCCGATATAACGATACGTGCTACGGATGCGGAGTCTAATTTTGTAGAGCAAACCTTTACGGTAACTGTAACAGACGGAACACCATTCATAGTTCAGGACATCCCTGACCTGATCAGGATCGTCAACTCTGTTGATGAGGATATTGATCTGGACAATTATTTTGATGATAATAATGGTACGGCCAACCTTGTATATTTGGTGCCTTTAAACTCTAATCCGGCCATTGGGGCTTCCATCAGTGGCAGCACCCTAACCCTCAGTTTTCCCTCAACGCCTGAGATCTCTGACATCACCGTACGTGCAACCGATGCAGACACCAACTTTGTAGAGCAAATTTTTACAGTAACTGTAGTAGACAACTCCATTGTTCTTTACAGGGTAAATGCTGGTGGACCGGCTTTACCAGCAATCGACGGTGGATTGGATTGGGAAGCTGATGGAATCACCAATAATTCCCAATATTTGGCCGAAGCCGGATCCAATACTGTATTTGCCTCATCGAACATGCCAGTTGATGCTTCGGTAGACCAGGCTACAACTCCTTTAGAAATTTTTGCTTCAGAGCGTTATGATGATACGCCAGGGGTTCCGGATATTTTGTATTCCTTCCCCGTTACACAAAGTGGGGAATACCAGATACGATTGTATTTGGGTAATTCTTTTTCAGGTACTTCACAAGCTGGAGAACGAATTTTTGATATTGAGATCGAAGGAGTAGTATTTGCAGATCTGAATGATATTGATCTGTCAGGCACGTATGGGCATCAGATAGGAACTGTCATTACTCATATTCTTACTATTTCGGATGGTTCTATCGATATTAAATTATTACATGGATCTATAGAAAATCCATTGATTAATGCCATTGAAATATTCGCTACCCCGACTAATGAAGCTCCAGTCGCTGTGGCCGAGGCCGTTCCTTTATCCGGAATTGCTCCACTGGATGTTAGTTTTACAGGTAGCAATTCAACCGATGATGTGGCAGTGGTCAGTTACTTATGGGATTTTAAAGATGGTACTACATCTACGGAAGCAGATCCTGTTCATACGTTTACATCCCCCAATACATATAATGTAGAACTTACTGTAGAAGATGGGGAAGGCTTAAGTGACACCTCTTCGATTACCATAATAGTAAATCCTCCACCCAACGAAGCACCGGTAGCGGTGGCTACTGCTTCGCCCACATCCGGACCAGCACCACTGCAGGTCACTTTTACAGGAAGTAATTCTACAGATGATGTAGGCATCACTAGCTATCTATGGGATTTTAAAGATGGATCTGCACAATCTACAGCAGCCAATCCTGTACATACATTCACCGTGGCTGGCACCTATCAGGTTGAACTTACCGTAGAAGATGCCGGTGGATTAAGTGATACAACGACCGTAACCATCATTGTAGGTGCCACATCAAATGAATCGCCGGTTGCTGTAGCCAGTGCTAGCCCAACAAGCGGCAGCACGCCTCTCGAAGTCAGTTTTACAGGTAGTAATTCTACGGATGATGTGGGCGTGGTTTCCTACTTCTGGGATTTCAAGGATGGTACCACTTCTACCCTGGCTGATCCGACACATACTTTTACAACAGCCAATACCTATGTAGTAGAACTCACCGTGGAAGATGGGGAAGGCTTGAGTGATACAACAAGCATAAGCATTATTGTATCGGATCCTGCGAATTTGCCTCCCGTAGCTTTTGCCTCGGCCACACCAAGCAGCGGAACATTGCCATTGGAGGTGAACTTTACGGGCAGTAATTCTACTGATGACGTGGGAGTGGTCAGCTATCTGTGGGATTTTAAAGATG
>JAOTYW010000138.1 GCA_029861705.1 Flavobacteriaceae bacterium | reverse complement strand
TATTTGCGGACAGGACGGTTCAAAATTATCCGCTGGATTACAATTACAACAATGAGCAGCATCGCTTTGAGGAAGCAGGAAAGCTTTGGGAACAGGCCGCTAAGCCCTATTCGGAGCACTGGAATGCAGTGATGGAGGAATTATTGGCCCTGGATTTCACGCTGGATCCTACCTTGAATATCTATGAGGCCAGCAGGGACCTGCAACGCGCCAGAAGGGCCGAATGGCATGAAGACTATACATTGCCCTCCCTTTGGGAATTCTACCAGCCCAGCAAGATCTCACACGGTTCTTACTGGCATTATTGGGGAACAGAACAGGAAGTGGCCTGGAAAGAGAATTATAGGCTCTGGATGACTTTTATCAATGAATACAAGAACCGTGGGGGACGGGTAACAACCGGATCTGATTCCGGCTTTATCTTTCAACTTTATGGCTTTGCTTATATCCGTGAAATGGAATTGTTGCGTGAAGCGGGCTTCCATCCTTTAGAGATTATCAGATCTGCTACCCTGAATGGAGCCGAAGCTTTGGGAATGGACGATAAAATAGGAACTGTGACAAAGGGTAAACTCGCCGATTTTGTGATTGTGGAAGAAAATCCACTGGAAAATTTAAAAGTACTCTATGGTACCGGGGCGATAAAACTAACTGAAGAGAATGAGATCGTGCGCGTAGGAGGCGTAAAGTATACGATCAAGGATGGTATTATTTACGATGCAAAACAATTGTTGCAAGACGTAAAGGAAATGGTTGTGGCTGCGAAAGAGAAAGAAGGATATATATTACGGCAACCGGGAGTAAAAGACTGATCATGGTGGTAGAATTTACTGGTAAAGGGATTAGGCTAATTTTGGACGATCATTTTTAGTAGTAAAAGAGATCGCTTTCTTTACACGTGAGTTCTTGTTACGGTATACGCGAGCTACTTGGTTCTCTTCTTCAGTTTCAACAGTTTCAATATCGATAGAAACGTCAGAGCCAAGATCCAGAACAATACCCATTTCAATAGTTTCAACTTTAACATCGTTGTTGTCGTTTGATTGTGCGATTGCGGCTGCTCCGAAAAATAATACTAGGATAAAGGTTATAATAGCTTTCATGTCATTGATTTAGGTGAGGTAAACTTATCCCGACATGCGCTCAGCGCCCCTTTTACTCGCTCAAACTCCCTTATTTTTCGGTTATTGACAATATTTCTGTTGTAGTGCAAAAAAGTGTCGACAAAGAGGTTTGGGCCCATTTACCGCTAAGCGATTCAATGTGCCTTTTATCGACGGAAATCCCCTTCGGTACCTAAGGGATATCCGTGTTTTCTAAATAAAAATAGCTTCGTAGGTTTTGCATTCCCCTCAAAGGGGACCATAGGGGATTTAGGTTCGGTTACCGGATCTTTGGCCTATCCGTGTAGTTTTTGGTTACTGGCGTCGTATCCTTACAGGAATCGGACGTAATTTCTTAGATGTACCTGAAAAGCTTTTACGGCCAATCAAGGTGATCAATGCAATAGTTATAATAGCGATCATAATTAGGTTTTTAGGTTTGCGTTCGTATTACGCTAACTTGGGTTTGCTTTTTTTGGTTGTAAAGGATAATGCCTTTTTTACTCGACTGTTTTTAGAACGGTAAACACGTGCGATCTTCTTTTCGCCAGCGTTCACAACTTCTTTAACAATGAAAGAACGATCAAGGCTGCTATCCAAAACAATGTCCAGAGCATTTGTTTTAACTTTCTCATCACTTGTAATATTAGAGTGAGCCATTGCAGCGGCTCCAAAAGCGAGTACTAAGATTAGGGTTAAGATAGCTTTCATGTTAATAATTTAGGGTGACATAAAACTACCTACGGTCCTTCGCTGCGCCCCTTTTACTCGCTCAAACCCCTTGATTTTTCGGTTATTAACCAAAAATTCTGTGAAGTGTAAACTTGTGTCGATAATCGTATAAAAGGGGTTTCACCTGATGGCGATAAAAGGTGCCGATAAACGGCAGAAAAGGACTAGATCCTCAGCAGTAAATTGGGATCCGGACAGTTGTTTTGATAAAATTCAAGGTCTTTTAGGGCGCAAACACCCGGGTAATCCCCTACCATGCCCTGCAGGTCCTGAACAAGCTGAAAATGCAGATGTGAAGCATATCCCCCATTTTCAACTATTGTGCCTATCTGCCCTAATACACTGCCAGCGGTCATAAATTGACCAATTTCGAGACCTAACAAAGATGCCCTGCTCAGGTGTCCATAAAGGGAATACCAGCCCGTATCATGTGTTGAATGCGATAAAATAATGGTTGGGCCGTAATTGCCTGGATCCCTATTGTCCCTAAAACTATGAATGATGCCGTCTACCGGCACAAAAACAGACGTGCCAGCTTCACACCAGAAATCCACCCCCAGGTGAATAGAGCGCACCGGCTCTCCGGCCTCGTGAAACTGGGGTGTATGGTATATGAGTCGGTCTTCTAAATAGCCCCCAAATGCCACTTTCCTGCCGGATTTCTGTATTTCTGAGCTTATATAGGCCTGACATTCCTCAGGAATGGTGAGATCATTCGGTATGTTTCTGGCAACAGCCCTTGAGAGGTCAATTTGGCAATAGTCTTTTGGCAAAATGCCAGGATCCAGGACGGAAAGTCTGCCTGATGAGGTCAGATCGACCAAGATGTCAGCGAAAACCAATGCCATATATCTAAGTAAGAGGGAGTAATCTTAACACTATTTTACCAATTTATGCCGGACAAATTGGTAATTTTCCCTTTAAAATAAGGGATATGAAAAAGAAATACCTCCTTCCGGGCTTTTTAGCCCTTTCGTTGCTATTTATTTCCTGTACGGGCCAAAATAAAAATAATGGCCAGGTGGCTGTCCAAATGCAGCCTGAGGCCAAAATAGACATACAAGACCTGCAGAAATATGAGACCGCTTATTTTGCTTCCGGATGTTTTTGGTGTGTTGAAGTCATTTTTGAAAGCGTAAAAGGGGTAAAAGAGGTGTTTTCAGGCTATTCCGGAGGTTCTGAGACAGATCCTACCTATGAAGATGTCGCATATGGCAACACAAGCCATGCAGAATCGGTAGAAGTATACTATGATCCTTCCAAAGTATCCTTTTTAGAGTTAGTACAGGTATTTTTTGGTTCGCATGATCCCACTACCTTAAACAGACAGGGGCCTGATCGGGGACCGCATTATCGATCGATCGCCTTTTATAAAAACGAGTCTGAGCAGCAGGTAATCAATGCCTATATTCAAGCTTTGAATGAGAGCCAGGTATATGACCAGCCCATTGTGACTGAGGTAGTGGCTTTTGAGAAGTTTTATAAGGCCGAAGATTATCACCAGGACTATGAGCGAAGAAATCCGAACAATTCCTATGTGAGGAATGTCTCTGTACCCCGCTTTAACAGATTCAAGAAAAATTTTCCAGAATATCTCAAAGATGATGTACATTAGGATTGCCTAAAACCCATCCTGATGAAACAACTATCATTATTAGGTGCCATGGCACTTATTCTTACATTGGCCTCCTGTGCTCCGGAACCCACCAAAAAAAACCATCAACTTCTAACCGCGTACAAGGCTGCGCAAGCACCTACCATAGACGGTACTTTTACAGAACCCATCTGGGACAGGTCTGCATGGCTTCCCTTAGATCAATTGTGGATGGGTGAAGCCTATACGCCCAGGGACTTTTCCGGACGTTATAAAGTGGCCTGGGACGAAGAAGCGCTTTACCTTTTGGTAGAAATACGGGATGATTCCCTGCATGATGCACAGCCAGACCCTTTGAAACGATATTGGGATGATGATTGTGTAGAGATCTTTGTCGATGAGGATAACTCAGGCGGGGAACATCAATTCAATCACAATGCCTTTGCCTACCACGTAGCCCTGGATGGCCATGTAGTAGACCTGGCACATGATCAGGAACCACGGCTATATGACGATCACGTAAAAAGTGCCCGCAATTTTCTGGCCAATACAAAATATTGGGAATTATCGGTAAAACTCTATCCGGATTCTTATAAAGATGGAGCAAGGAATAAACCCAGAAAATTAAGGCTTGGAGAACAAATTGGATTTGCTCTGGCCTATTGCGACAATGATGGAAGTGAAGAGCGGGAGAATTTTATCGGATCCGTGGAAGTACCAGGGGAAGATAAGAATCAGGGCTGGATCAATGCAGATATATTTGGGACTTTAGAATTGCAAAACTGACTTAGCGCTCTAATACTACTTGGCTATAACGAGAGTTTATTGTGATCGCCTTTTTCGCATTCTTGTCCAGTCTAAAGCCTTTCAACACCTTATTATGGCCTTCACCTACAGATACAAGCTTAATATCATTAGGCGAATTAATATCGGAATGGGTTTCCTTCACGTCCAGAAGAAATGCCGTCTGAGGCAAGACACAAATCACTTCCCCATTTTGAACGTTAATATCCATGTTCTGGAACTGAGGTGCGATCTCCAGGATACGTATTGCTCCAAGGTTATTAATAATACTGGCACTATTGGCTAATTTATCAATAGTAATATCAGAGGAAGTAGCAGTGAGCTTTAAATTTTCAACGGCTTCCAGGGATACGGCTTCAGAGAAACTCGTCGTCAGGTTGCCATAGATCCAGCGCTCCACAATAACCGGTGTATATGCCGCACTCACTCGTGTATCAGCCCCATCTATCGTGGAAGCGAGCAACCTTGCATAAGACAAGGTTGCATCCAGATTATGTGTATTCGCTGCCAGCTTAACTTCCCCATGTCTGACGTTCATTTTGAGTTTCGTCGACTTTGGCATTTTAATTTTAATGGTCTTTTTCACCTTAAAATTCTTGTGAAGCCCATCATGAGATTGAAAGAAGATACCGGGTGCATTTGCACGTTCAGCTGCCCTCTGTGCACGCACTTTTTGCATTTCCACTTCTCGCTTTGCGCGTTCTTCATCTAAACGCTCTCTGCGCTCTTCCATCTCTTTTTGACGCTCTTTTTGACGCTCTTTCATTTCCTCTTGCCGCTCCATCATGGCCCTTTCACGTTCCACTTGCCTTTCCTCTTGCCGCTCCTTAAATTCAGACATGCGTTCTTTCATTTGTGCACTCCACTCTTTCATGCGCTCCTGGTATTCTTCATCGAAGGATTCTTCAAATTTTTCCTTCCATTCCTGCATATACTTCTCACCATTTTCCTCATAAGCTTCATAATCAAAATCAAATTTGAAATTAGGTATAGGAGGCATATGTGGGATCGGCGCTAATTCCGGGATATCCAGATCGTGAAGCATTTCATTTAAATGTTCCATTTCTCCAAATTCGAAGTTGAACTCGAAATCCGGCACCTCCGCAATAGCTGGTGCTCTGAATCCCCACAGTCCGCCACCCCCCCCGGTGCTTACTTCAATTCGTTCGCTATTCCCGAGGATCTTGATCCCGTTATTCTCAAAATAGGTCTCGGCTTCCTCGTCACTTGCATCTTCAATAGTAATCGTAGCAGTGACTTCTACCTGGTCTTTATTCCAGGTTTCAAAGGTGATATCTGCATAGCTGGTATTTAGCTCCAACACGGCATCATCGCCTACGCTAAATGTTTCATTATATGTTTTGGTCTGAGTCTGGCCCCATCCAATTATGGGGAGCGCCAGCATAAAAGGCAAAACATGTTTAAATACTGATAGATTGATCTTGCTCATTTTCTGATGATTTAAATTGATCTAAGGTTTCCTTTAATTTATGTAGTAATTGTAATCGCAATTGTAAATTCCGGATCAGGGCGCTTATCGTTTGATCATTTGGGCCCACTTCATTTAATTCGGCATTGAGCTTGCTGTATTCTGAGTCCAACTCCCCCAGCTGTGTAATAAAGCCCTCGGCAACAGATCTCTTTTCACCTGTGAGATCTAATTGTGCCAATTCCAGGCTGATATTCGCCATATAGTAATCTTCTACTTTCTTAAGGTCAGGTGAGAGGTCACCAATGGTGATCTGCTGCTGATCTGTGTTGGATTGACTATCCACAACCTGGGTATTTGTTATTTCCCCTGTACTGCTTCCATTCCAGATCCAAATTCCGGCTAATATTAATACAGCCACGGAGGCAGCTATCCTGAGAACAGGCCATAAGCTGCGTGTTTTTGTAGGGTAGGCGTCTTCCAGTTTGTCTAGAAACCGTTCTTCGTGACCTTCTTTCATAGGCTCTCCCGACAATTTCCCCCGCTTTTCCTCAAACAACTTTCTAAGATCCTGTGCCATAATACTTTTCGTTAATAATTTTCTTTAAGTGCCCCTTGCCTCTGAGCAATCTGGAGCGACAATTGGTTTGGGTGATCCCGAGTATTTCTGAGATCTCACCGTGGTCATAACCTTCGATCAGGTATAATTGGACTACGTCTTTATATTTATCGCTCAGTTCCTTCATCGCCTGGATCACATCTTCTGCAGAGATCCCATCCTCAACTGTCCAGTCTTCATCTTCAACTACATGAATGTGATGATCCTGTAATTCTATAAGACGTTCTTTTTGCGACTTTAAAAAGTCGATACATCTATTGACCACAATTCTTTTTAACCAGGCGCCGAAACTCACATCCCCGCGAAATTGATCCAACTTTTGGAAGGCTTTGATAAAAGCTTCCTGAACCATATCCTCCGCATCATCCGGATTCCGGATATACCTCCTGGAAACCGCATACATACCCTGGCTGTATTTGCGATATAATTCCATTTGGGCTTTCCGGTTATTTGCCCTGCAGGCTGTGATCAGATCTGATTGAATCAAGTGATCCGTTTCCAATTCTGGTTGTTTTAGTTGTTCTTAGTGACGATAAATTAGTGGCAGCGTTGCAAAAAATGCCTTTATTTATGAAAATTTTAAAGTTTAAACCCATATTTGTGGATTTACTACCTTCGTAAGCATAGAAAAGCCAATTTATGAAAGCACTAAAATGGATTTTAGGAATTCTTATCATTCTGGTATTACTCTTTGTATTTGTGGGGATGCCGTATGCGAAGAAGCAAACGAAAAAACACAGTCCTGAGCGCACTGCCGTATATCAGGAAAATGGTATGGATCTGGCTATAGCGTACAATAGCCCATCCAAAAAAGGAAGAGATATTTTTGGAGCATTGGTCCCATACGACAAAGTTTGGCGAACCGGTGCCAATGAACCCACGACCTTTGCTACCGTTAATGATATAAAAGTAGGAGGCAAGGAGTTAAAAGCAGGTACGTATTCTGTCTGGACGATCCCCGGCAGAACTTCCTGGAAGGTGATCTTTAATGATGATATCCCCCCTTGGGGAGTTACCCTCAGTAGTATGGGACGTGAAACCACACGTGTACCAGATCATGATGTTGTGGAATTGGAAGTTGGTGTACAAACGCTGAGCAGTCCGGAAGAAATGCTGACACTTGCTTTTGAGCAGGCTAATGGCAGACTTCAGTTATCCCTCTTTT
>JAOTYW010000311.1 GCA_029861705.1 Flavobacteriaceae bacterium | reverse complement strand
GCATTCTTATGAATATGTATCACGTTGGCTTTATGCTGTACCAAGGGACATAACACAACATATAGAAACGAATTTTCCGGGATCGCCCAGTGGTGGAGGATCGGATAATGCCTCTTTTGTTGCGGCAGGAGCCCCTGCCTTCAATTTGTTTGCTTTAAACTGGTCGTATTGGAATTACACCTGGCATACCAACCGGGATACATACGATAAAATAATTTTTGATGATGTGCAAAATAACGTGATCTTAACGGCAATTTTGGCCTATATGGCAAGTGAGGATCCGTCAAGAGCTTCAAACGAAAAGATCGTATTACCAATAAGTCGACGAACGGGGAAACAGGGTACCTGGCCGATACAACGGTCACCAAACCGAAAAGGAGGCATGGATTAATACCCCAGGTTTGTTAAATAGTTGTTAGTCTAGTTTATTGCGAAAGCTTTTTTCACAGTATCGACGTAATCAAGCTTCTCCCAGGTAAACAATTCTACATCCATTTCTTTTCTACTGCCATTTGGTAGTTCAAAGGTTTTGTGGACGACTTCATTAGTCCTTCCCATATGGCCATAGGCGGCAGTCTCGTAATACATGGGCTGACGCAGTTTTAATCGCCTTTCAATAGCCACCGGGCGCATATCGAAGATCTCAGAAACCTTTTTAGATATTTCACCATCCGTCATATTAAAAGGGCATGTACCATAAGTGTCTACTAAAATGGATGTTGGCTCAGAAACACCAATTGCATAGCTCACCTGTACCAGTACCTCGTCACAAACACCTGCCGCAACAAGGTTTTTGGCAATATGACGTGTGGCATAAGCCGCAGATCGGTCAACTTTGCTCGGATCCTTTCCTGAAAAGGCACCCCCGCCATGTGCACCTTTGCCGCCATAGGTATCTACAATGATCTTCCGGCCTGTCAATCCAGTATCACCATGAGGTCCGCCGATCACGAACTTTCCCGTCGGGTTGATATGAAAAGTGATTTCATTATTGAACAGTGCCTGAACTTCCTCAGGTTGTTTTGCCTTGACACGCGGAATCAAAATATTAACGATATCTTCTCTGATCTGGGCCAGCATTTTATCATCAGCATCGAAGGCATCATGCTGGGTTGAAACAACAATCGCATCGATTCGCTGGGGTAAATTATCGTCGTTATATTCGATTGTCACCTGGCTTTTAGAATCTGGCCTCAAATAGGTAATATCTTTATTTTCACGTCGCAGTTCAGCTAATTCAATAAGAATTTTATGAGCGAGATCTAAAGCAAGAGGCATAAAATTTTTGGTTTCCCTTGTGGCATATCCAAACATCATACCCTGGTCTCCAGCACCCTGTTCATCACGATTTTCACGATCAACCCCTCTGTTGATGTCTTCCGATTGTTCATGAATGGCAGAAAATACGCCACACGAATTACCATCAAACATATATTCACTTTTGGTATAACCTATTTTATTTATGGTATCTCTTGCGATTTTTTGAACATCTAAATAAGTATTCGATTTAACTTCGCCTGCCAAAACCACCTGCCCTGTGGTTACCAGGGTTTCACAAGCAACCTTTGAGTCGGGATCAAAGGCTAAAAAATTATCGATTAAGGCATCGCTTATTTGGTCTGCTACCTTGTCCGGATGGCCTTCTGAAACACTTTCAGAAGTAAATAAATATGACATTCTTAAATCTGTATTAAGTTATGATTCTTATAAAACTTAACAGGATTGCCCTTGTGCTAAAAAAGAATTCGAGATACTGTTTTAGCATTTTTTCTTGAGGTTGCAATCAAGTCAAATTTTTCCTCATTTTCAAGCGCTCAAAAGTACGAAATATTTGTAATTAAGAAATACACTTTATTAATAAATCTTAGGATCAGTGGTTTTACCTGCATATTATTAAATTAGAAATCGTTATCGCAGGGATTATTCGTAAAAATTACAAGTGAAAGCCTGAGTTTAATTGAGCTTTAGTACTTTTATTACCAACTAGCTTGACAAAAGGATGACGATACGACCGCGATTATCCCG
>JAOTYW010000008.1 GCA_029861705.1 Flavobacteriaceae bacterium | reverse complement strand
TTTTTCAATCACTTTAATTAGCGAATCCATACTATTATTCATCCAATAATTCATGGTATCCAGCACCACTAATTTGGGTCGATAGTTCATTTGACGAAGCACACTTAATTGGATCTCTGGATGGAGGTTTCCAAGCATTACCACATCGGCATCTTTGAAATGATCAGGGACTTTTGGATCAAAATTTGCCAGGACATTAAGTTCGGTAACCAGGGTATCCCTACTATTCAGATCATTGTGATAGCGGCCGCTCCAAAAGAATGTTTTCCCTCCTTCAATAACTTCAATGGCTGAAGTATCAATATTTTCATTTTTCAACAGATCAATATAAGTATCTGGAAAGTCTTCACCAACGACTGAAACAATGGCTGTTTGGATATCATATCTGGCAGCTGCCAGGCCAATAAATGTTCCTGCACCGCCCAAAATCTTGTCGGTTTTTCCAAAGGGGGTTTCGATAGCATCAAAAGCAACCGTACCAACAATCAGAAGCTTACCCATAGGTAAAGATAATTTGCTGCAAATATACCTTTTTTAGAATGCATTTGAAGTAGGTATTTTCAAGCTACAATTCACGGATTATTTCCTGCCAAAATCTGCAGGGATCTCGCCCCATGCTTTGGTTTCCCATTTAACAATAGGAGTATCATAATCGTTTTTTTGAAGCCAGCTAATTGCCCGTCGTACCAAATCAAATAATTTCTTATTCTCCGGTCGCTCCTCGAGTTTGGTATTACACTTTTTCTTACGAACCCACCCGATAGCTGTACTTGAATCTGAATAAAGTATCCGATCGCTTTTTTTCTTCTTGAGAAAAGCAAGCCCGTGAACGATGGCAAGAAATTCCCCAATGTTGTTTGTTCCCTCAGGAAAGGGTCCTTGTTTAAAGAGTTGTTTACCAGTTTTGGTATTGACACCACGATATTCCATTTGCCCAGGATTTCCGGAAGAAGCGGCATCTACCGCGATGGAATGATAATTTGGCGTTCCGATCTGACGCAGTTCCTCTGCACTAAGACTAGCTTTTTTTTGCCTTTTCCCAACATAGGCTATGTAATTACTATTAAAAGCTTCTTCAGCTTCATCCCGGGAGGTAAATGCTTTATACTTAGCACCCTGGACTCCTTTTATCTGGGCGCTACATTCCCCCCAGTTTGTATATATTCCAGGCCTTTTACCCTGCCAGACTACATAATATTTTTGTTTTTTCGCCAAGGGTACTAGGTTATAAGTTCCTGAATCACTTCCGGATAATGTTCATATTCCAGTTGGTGGACCTTTTTAGCAATGTCTTCTGCGCTATCTTCAGAATTAATAGGGATTTGAGCTTGCCTGATAACAGCCCCTTCATCGTACCGCTCATTTACATAATGAATGGTAATCCCAGTTTTGTCATCACCCGAAGTTTTAACAGCCTTATGTACATGCATACCGTACATACCTTTTCCGCCATATTTTGGCAGTAGAGCGGGATGAATATTTATTATGCGCCCTTCAAATTCCTTAACAATGAATTCAGGGACCTTCCATAGAAAGCCAGCAAGTACAATAAGATCGGGTTGCAGCGTTCTAAGTATCTCCAACACAGTATCGGAACGATAAAAAGCCCACTTATTGAAGTACAAAGCACTGATATTTAATCGATTACATCGATCAATTACTTTGGCATCCCTTTTGTTAGTCAGGACAGCAGAGATACTTACGTCAGGATGGTCTTGAAAGTAGTTGGCTATAGCTTCCACATTGGTTCCTGAACCAGAGGCAAAAAGCACCAATTTTTTCCTTCTACCTGCCTGCATTAATGAACTTTTGATTTATGGCGAATGTACTATTCTTGCTCATAAAATGTGTAACTTACTAGACAATTTATTGTCTAAATATCCAGATAAAGGCAAAGTTTTATATTTTTGCCAACGATTTAAAAATTTAAAACCAAATTAATTATGTCAGACATTGCATCACGAGTCAAAGCTATCATTGTTGACAAGTTGGGAGTTGATGAAAATGAAGTAGTTGCTGAAGCAAGCTTTACGAACGACCTTGGCGCTGATTCCTTGGATACGGTTGAATTGATCATGGAATTTGAAAAGGAATTTGATATTCAGATTCCGGATGATCAAGCAGAGAACATCGCTACCGTAGGTCAAGCAATAAGCTATATAGAAGAAGCTAAGTAAATACGAGCTATCTTAATATAAGATGTAAAATTATCCATGTGGTAAGTTTTCTGCATGGATAATTTTTTTAATTTTCACGAAGCTTAGATATCTACCAAAATAAAGACTATGCAGTTAAAACGTGTTGTAGTCACCGGGTTAGGAGCCCTTACACCTATAGGCAATAACCTGAACGAATATTGGGAAGGGCTGATGAATGGCCGGAGTGGTTGCCGTGACATCACCTATTTCGATACAGAAAAATTTAAGACCAAATTTGCCTGCGAGCTCAAGAACTATGACGCATCAGCGTTTTTTGACCGTAAAGAGGCTCGTAAATTGGATAAATTTGCCCAATATGCTTTGGTATCTTCCGATGAGGCTATTGTAGATTCAGGTCTGGACCTTGATTCCATTGATAAATTTCGCGTAGGCGTGATCTGGGGAGCCGGAATCGGCGGATTAGAAACTTTCCAGACAGAGGTGCTGAATTTTGCTAATGGAGATGGCACCCCAAGATTTAACCCCTTCTTTATTCCAAAAATGATCGCAGATATTGCACCTGGCAACATTTCGATAAAACATGGATTTATGGGCCCTAACTATACTACGGTATCGGCCTGTGCATCATCAGCTAATGCTATGATCGATGCGCTGAACTATATCCGCTTAGGACATTGTGATATTGTTGTCACAGGAGGGAGCGAGGCTGCAGTAACCATTGCTGGAATGGGCGGATTCAACGCAATGCACGCACTATCCACACGAAATGAAAGCCCTGAATCAGCATCAAGGCCATTCGATGCCACCAGGGATGGGTTTGTGCTTGGAGAAGGCGCAGGTGCACTTATCCTTGAAGAATATGAGCACGCTAAAGCAAGAGGAGCTAAGATTTATGCTGAATTGGTCGGAGGCGGATTGTCTAGCGATGCATACCATATGACTGCACCACATCCGGATGGTATTGGCGTTATTCAGGTAATGAAAAACTGCCTTCGGGATGCAGGAATGTCTCCTGAAGAGGTAGATCATATTAATACCCATGGAACAAGTACACCTTTAGGAGATGTCGCTGAATTAAAAGCTATTTCTGAAGTATTTGGCGATCACGCATCATCCATTAATATAAATTCAACAAAATCAATGACAGGACATCTATTAGGTGCTGCTGGCGCTATTGAAGCAATCGCTTCCATTTTGTCCATGGAGCATGGGATAGTTCCGCCAACAATAAATCATTCCACGGTGGATGAAAATATAGATCAATCATTAAACCTTACCCTAAATAAAGCACAAAAACGGGATGTGAATGTGGCCATGAGTAATACTTTTGGATTCGGCGGCCATAATGCATGTGTATTGTTTAAGAAAATTAGCTAGCATTCCAAATGAGTTTCCCTTCCAATATATTTAATTCTCATTCCAAAAAGGATGGGGATTTTTTTTTAGGGGTAAGTAAAATATTGGGATTTAAACCTAGAAAGATCGGGGTTTATAAAAAAGCGTTTCTACATCGATCGGTTAACAGAAAAGATAAACAAGGAAATCCACAGAACTACGAACGACTGGAGTTTCTGGGGGATGCCATGCTGGGGACAATAATCTCCAAACATTTGTACAATGAAGTTCCCGCCGGGGATGAAGGTTATCTTACCAAAATGCGATCTAAAATTGTCAGCCGTAAACATTTAAATGAATTGGGAAAAGACCTCGGCCTAATAGATTTTGTTGAGAGCCGGATACCTAAAACACATTTTGGCGACAATATTCACGGGAATGTTTTTGAAGCGCTGGTTGGAGCCATATACCTTGACAGAGGCTATAAGTATTGTGAAAAATTCATTTCCAATAGGGTGATAAAACCTTATGTAGACATTGAGCAATTGGAAGGAAAAGTCATCAGTTATAAGAGCCTTGTAATTGAATGGTGTCAAAAGCAAAAGAAAGAATTCAAATATCAGCTCTATGAGGATACAGGGAAAGACCCTCTTAGGCATTTTGCCGTAAAACTTAGCATAGATAACAAGGTAATGGCAAAAGCTCGTGCCACTTCCAAAAAAAAGGCGGAAGAAAAAGCGTCAAGACGGGCTTATTTTGCCTTGCAGGAACGGATGAAAGACCATCTTTAATAGCCTCTGGGCTTGAATCTGTCCTTCAACCCTCTTAGCCATAAAAATTACATCAACTAGGCAGGTTCTGCGATTAGTTCTATCTTTATGGCTTCGGAATTACTATGGTTACCAGGCATAAAATTAATACCGATTTTTACGATGATACATTTTCTTTGCTTGCTATTCATAGCAGCCTTGAAGATCACAGTTTGGTTTTTATGCTGAACCACTATCTTAAAACCGGATTCAAAAGAAAAAGAAAAGACCTCCTGCTAACAGACACCATATCCTTCCCGATTTATGAATGGGACGATACCATTCATGATCGGTATTGGACATGTATGGGCAATAGTTGTGAAATAGAGGAATCATTTAATATAAACGATCTTTTTGGAAGCGAGGTAGGGATATCAAAATATCACCTGATCCCGGAACACAAGGATGTTGATTATTTTCTTAAGATAGAACAAGATGGGTCGTTTTCAGAAAATGAAGTAATAAAGCAAATTGCGATAATTCCACAGGTAATCGCGGCATATTCCGTAAACAGAAATGAACTACGTTCTATAGAGAACATAATTTATTAAGCTGCATGTTATATCAAAAGAAAACTAAAATAGTAGCCACACTTGGTCCGGCATCAAGCAAGAAGGAAGTTATCAAGGAAATGATACTTTCAGGAGTAGATGTGTTTAGGATAAATTTTTCTCATGCCGATTATGATGACGTAAAGGAGCGTATAGCTATCATCAAGGAATTAGATGAGGAACTGGGTACGTATACGGCCATTTTAGGGGATTTGCAAGGCCCGAAATTACGTGTTGGTAATATGGATGGGGATGTTGTTGTAGCTCCAGGGGATGAAATTACATTTGCTACCGGAGAGCCATTTGATGGGACTGTCGAACGGGTGTATATGAATTACGAAGAGTTTCCCAGAGATGTGAATCCGGGCGAACGGATTCTTGTGGATGATGGAAAACTCATCTTTGAAATAATTTCTACCAACAAGAATGATGAGGTTAAGGCCAAAGTAGTCCAGGGCGGACCTCTTAAATCAAAGAAAGGAGTAAACCTGCCAAATACAAATATTTCACTGCCCGCGCTTACGGCTAAAGATGTTGAGGACGCATTGTTTGCTATTAAGATGGAGGTAGATTGGATTGCACTTTCCTTTGTGCGGTTTAGCCAGGATCTGATCGATCTACAAAATTTGATCAAAGAGAATACCCAGCACAAGATTCCCATAATTGCCAAAATAGAGAAACCGGAAGCGGTCAAGAATATCGATAAAATCGTTTCTTATTGCGACGGAATAATGGTTGCCCGTGGCGATCTGGGGGTTGAAGTTCCTGCCGAAGAAGTTCCGCTGATCCAAAAGCGATTGGTTTTAAGAGCTAAAAAAGCGCGGATCCCGGTAATTATTGCGACACAGATGATGGAAACCATGATCACCAGCTTGACGCCGACACGAGCGGAGGTCAATGATGTAGCAAACTCTGTTATGGACGGTGCGGATGCCGTGATGTTGTCCGGTGAAACTTCGGTTGGGAATTACCCGGTGGAAGTGATCCAAAAAATGGCAAGTGTTTTAGAGAAAGTAGAATCATCCGAGCTTATCACTGTGCCACAGGAACCTCCTCATATTAGAACCAAAAGATATATTACCAAGGCTGTCTGTTACCATGCAGCAACTATGGCCAATGAGATTCAGGCCAGGGCTATATCTACACTCACTAATAGTGGATATACGGCGTTTCAAATATCGGCATGGCGACCATCTGCCCATATTCTTGTGTTTACTTCCAACAAAAGGATATTGACGCAGTTAAACCTGCTATGGGGTGTAAAAGCGTTTTATTATGACAAATTTGTCTCTACGGATGAGACCATAGAAGATGTGAATATGATCGCCTGCAAGAAAGGGTATTTAGACGTTGGGGATATGCTCATTAGCCTGGCTGCTATGCCCATTAAATCCAAAGGAATGGTCAATACGCTGCGGGTGACAGAAATTGAGACCTGCTCTTTTTAGAAGTCGAACTCCAACTGCACAGATATTCCTTCTTTCTCTTCACTCTCAGGAGTAGCGCTTTTCTGCTGCGTATTTAAATTACTAAGGGTTATCCCCACCAATCTAACGGAATCCTGGAGCGCTTCCTGATACAATAATACTTTTACGGTTTCCATGATCGCAGATGTTGTATTTATATAATTTGTCAGAGTTTTGCTGCGGGTATGAGAACTAAAATCGCTATATCGAATTTTCAGGGTGACTGTTTTTCCTGAAATGGAATGACGCTCAATCCGTCTATGCAACTCGGCTGCAATTTTCTCCAACCGCTCCAGTAAGAAAATCTCGCTACTAATATTCTCGGCAAAAGTACGTTCAGCCCCAACGGATTTTGGAATGCGATCCGGGCTTACTTTACTTTTATGGATGCCCCGAACGGCATCGTAGTAATAGCGTCCGCTTTTGCCGAAATGTTCAACTAAATAGACCAGAGATTTATTTTTAAGATCCTTGCCTTTAAAGATGCCCAACTTGTACATCTTTTCTGCAGTTACTTTGCCAACGCCATAGAATTTTCGGATGTCCAGTTCTTCCAGGAAGGGGATGACTTCATTCGGCCCGACAGTTTTTTGGCCATTAGGCTTATTGATATCACTGGCAACTTTAGCGATAAACTTATTTATGGAGATACCTGCTGAGGCGGTGAGTTGCACTTCCTCCCAAATTCGCTGTCGTATTTCGCTGGCAATTAAGGTGGCAGACGGATTCCCTTTTCTATTTTGAGTTACATCCAAATAGGCCTCATCGAGCGATAAAGGCTCAACAAGATCAGTATAGTCATAGAATATTGAGCGTATTTGTTTTGAGATCTCCCGATACCTCTCAAAGCGAGGTTTTACAAAGATCAGATCCGGACAGTTCTTTTTGGCCTGGAAGCCGGTCATGGCACTTCTCACCCCATATTTTCTTGCCTCATAACTGGCAGCGGCAACAACACCTCGCTTTTCACCCCCTCCAACAGCAACGGGTTTATCCCTCAACTTTGGGTTGTCTAATTGCTCCACAGATGCATAAAATGCATCCATATCTACATGGATAATTTTGCGAGAGTCCAATTCACTGGTCATACTCAAATTTAAATCATATTTTAGCCCGAAGGGCGATCTTGAGTCCTAATAATATGCAGGAACACGAACGCAAATTCCTTGTTAACTCCAACGCTTTTCAAGAAGAAGCCAAGCAGATTATCGCCATTAAGCAAGGATTTCTTCAACGGGATGTGGAACGTGTGATTCGAATTCGCATTGCCGGGGATCGAGGATGGATCACAATCAAAGGGCTGTCTTCTCCTGATGGCATAACGAGAAACGAATGGGAATATAGCATTCCTGTTAAGGACGCAGAAGCCTTATTAGATCTCTGTGACCCTCCAATTATCGCAAAGGAACGTTTTATTGTTCCCAAAGGAAAGAACACCTATGAAGTAGATGTTTTTCATGGTGAGAATAAAGGCCTAATCATTGCTGAAATAGAATTAAGTGAGCCTCAGGAAGAATTTGTCAAGCCCGAGTGGTTGGGGGCTGAAGTCACCGGCGATACCCGGTATTACAATGTTTCATTACTAACAAAACCGTATTCAACATGGGATTAAGAACAGCATTTCTATTGATCTTAAGTATCTGTTTAGTTTCTGCCTGTCAAGAGGAAGAAAAGGAAAAAGATTCTTTAGTACACGAATCTGATACTCATGTGGCCAAACTTACAAAAGCTGCCGTCATGGCAAAATTAGAAGCCGAAGGATATCAACTGTTTCAATATGTAGATGAGGCTAGCGGCGATACCATCATCATGCAACAATATTACATTGCTTTTTTAAAAAATGGACCGGATAGATCTCAAACAAAAGAGGAGGCGGATAGCCTTCAAATCCTGCATTTAAATCACCTTTCAATGATGTATGAATTAGGACATGCCGATATTTCAGGACCTTTTGGTGATGATGGGGAGATTCGTGGGATAACAGTATACAATACGCCTAGCTTGGAAATGGCAGATAGTCTTGCCAATGCCGACCCAATGGTAAAAGCTGGGAGGTTACTAATTGAAATGCATCCCTGGTGGGCGGCTAAAGGATTTTCATTGCGTTAAAGAGACGACTTAAATTGGCTAAGGAAACGGACATCATTTTCACTTAAAAGTCGAATATCTGAAATCTGATGTAGGAGTAATGCTATTCTGTCTATTCCCATTCCAAAGGCAAATCCTGAATATACATTTGGGTCTATTCCGCAGTTTTCCAGGACATTTGGATCTACCATTCCGGTCCCCATGATCTCCAGCCATCCTGTTCCTTTGGTTATTTTATGATCTGTTTCAGTCTCAAGACCCCAATAGACATCTACTTCAGCGCTGGGTTCTGTGAAAGGAAAATAGGAAGGGCGTAGCCTGATCCTGGATTTCCCAAAAAGTTCGGTTGTAAAGAATTGTAATGTTTGTTTCAGATCGGCAAAGGAGACATCTTTATCTATGTATAAGCCTTCTACCTGATGAAAGAAACAATGGGATCGTGCAGATATGGCTTCATTCCTATATACCCTACCAGGAGAAATTGTTCGAATAGGCGGTTTGTGCTTTTCCATATACCTTACTTGTACAGAAGAGGTATGTGTTCGAAGCAGGATATCCGGATCTGTCTGAATGAAAAAAGTATCCTGCATATCCCGGGCCGGATGATGCTCTGGTAAATTCAGCGCTGTAAAATTATGCCAGTCGTCTTCGATCTCAGGCCCCTCAGAAACATTGAATCCGATCCGGGAAAAGATATCTATGATCCTATTTTTTACAATAGAAATTGGATGTCTTGACCCCAACTCAAGTGGTTCTCCCGGCCTGGTAAGATCTCCGTACTTTGCTTGCGCATCTACGCCATTGGATAAGGAATTTTTCAGGCTGGCAACTTTATCCGTTGCTGCTACCTTTAATTCGTTGATAGCCTGGCCATAGGCCTTCTTTTCCTCCGGGACTACTTTTTTGAAGTCTGCAAATAAGCCATTAAGAATGCCTTTCTTTCCGAGATATTTGATTCGGAATTCTTCTATGGCTTCTGCAGAATCGGCCTGGAAGGAAGCAACTTCTTTAATATGTTCTTTAATACTATCGATCATAATGTACGAATGCCCAAAAATAGTACAAATAACTGATTCAAAAGTTGAATGTTTCATTCACCTATCCTAGGAAGAATTCTAAGATCCAAGGGCTTATGTCAAGCTCAAGACATACTGTTTTGGGGTAGTGCCGTATTTTTTCTTAAAAGCATGAATGAAATGGCTGGGCGTGCTATAACCGATCTGATGCGAGATTTCTGCCACATTGAATTGCCTGCCTACAAGCAGTTTTCTGGCATATTCCATTTTGTAGTCGAACAGGAAATTGAAAACAGATTCCCCATAAATATGCTTAAACCCCTCTTTTAATTTGGCAACAGTAAGGCCTACATCATCTGCAATTTCCTGTAAAGTAGGAGGTTCGGTGATGTTGTTGATCACCAGTTGCTTGGCATGTTTGATCTTTTCAACATTCTCTTCACTGTCCAGGAAAGGACAGGCTTTTGAAGCATCTTCCTTTTTTCCAAAATACAAACTGAGGATCTCATAGGCCTTGCCACGTTGATACAGGTCTTGCATGGCATTGTTTGGATCTCCTTCAAGTAATTGTTTCAAGACCAGGACTTCAGCAGGGGTGAGTTCTTTCTCTAAATAGTATTTCTTATGCCTGTTCTCTTCATTCAGAAATGGAATTAATCCTGCCACTTGTGAAAAGAAGGAATGGAATTCCTGGATGGATACAACAAAGATCAAATACTCTCCGCCATTAGATAAAATCAGATCAATTGGTAATTGTTGGTCCGGGTTATATAAGAGCATGGAATGCTGGGCCATTACAGTTCTGCTGTAATGGGGTCCATAATGTAAAGTTCCCTCACCTTTAATACAGAAATGCAACTGAATAAAATCTTGATGTACACTCTTCTTGTATTCCAGCGGGTTGTTGCCCGGGCATTTTAAAGTAGTGATTTCAAAGCCGTTCTGAACGGGATAGTTTGATGTCATTTCATCGTTATTTTCTGTTGATATCTGCAGGCATATAGAGCAGTGATACTTAAAATAAGGACCTATCAAATATACTATTTCTATTGACTTTAGCCCAGAATAGCCTGATAATATCATGTTGCGCTACTTTTTTCACTTTCAGCGTTATTTTTTTGCCTTGTTGTCAATGTATTTTAGCAGACTACTAAACATGAGAACACTAAAAGTGTGAGACATCTCGTACTAACGATTTGCTTTTTGGGGCAAGTGCTTGCAATTCAGGCACAGGAGAAGCCGCAGGATTCCATACCCACCATTATTATGGAGGCCCTGGATGAGGTGGTGCTTACAGCAACGCGAACAGAACGACAATTGTCTTCCCTTCCTTTACCTGTTCAGATCATCAAAAATGAAACAATACGCAGCACAAATGCCCTACGCCTGAGTGAAGTATTAAATGAACAAACCGGCTTAATTACAATTCCGGATTTTGGAGGTGTTGAGGGCATACAAATGCAAGGTCTCGATTCACAGTATACTTTGATCCTGGTCAATGGCGTACCCCTTATTGGCAGATCTGCCGGGACACTGGATCTTAATAGGATAGCTCTTGGTAATGTGAAACAGATAGAGATCGTCAAAGGAGCTTCTTCCAGTTTATATGGAAGTGATGCGCTGGGGGGCGTAATTAACATTATTACGGAATCACCCCGGGAAGGCATTCAGGGATCAATCACCCACAGATCCTCAACCTTTGACATACATGATACAAATTTTCTAATCGATTATAAGAAAAAGCGCTTTGGCATGTCCTTATTTGTGGACCGCTATGAGAATGGGGGTTATGATCTCACTGGCGAGAACGGGTTGAATTCATTGGACCCCTATTCTAATGTTACCATAAACCCAACTATCACATATGAATTCGGGGAAAACACTAAACTAAATATTACCGGTCGCATTTTTTCTCAAAAGCAGGATCTCAGCATTTTTGAAAATCAGGGGGAAGCGAATATAACAGACTGGAACTCACATCTGCGCTTGACCCAAGTTCTAAATTCTAAATGGGAAGGTTTGCTGGAAGGGTATATTTCCAGATATAAGGCAGATGAATTCCTTGAAACTACAAACGGAGATCCTGTTGGTGCAAGTGATTTCGATCAACTTCTTGCACGACCGGAATTGAGGTTGATATATAAGGGCGTGGAAAAATGGACATGGATCAATGGAATTGGTATGAACCATGAGAAGCTTGAACGCAGTGACTTTTCCGAAACTCCCATCTTCAATTCTCCTTATGTGTATTCGCAATTAGATGGGTATTTAGGCCAAAAACTTAATGTCATTTTTGGGGCGCGTTTCGATGCTCATAATTCGTATCGCTCGCAATTCAGTCCCAAATTAGCCCTGCGATACGATATCAATCAGACCTATGCTATAAAAGGGTCAGTTGGATATGGTTTTAAAGCCCCGGACTTCAGACAATTGTATTTTAATTTCTCAAATAGCAGTGTTGGCTATACCGTATTGGGTTTTAATGCCGCTGCAGACGAATTAGAGGAACTATCAGACCAGGGCCAAATTGCGAATATTGTAGTCCAGCCAGATGTCTTTGACGATGATTTAAGCCCAGAGAATTCGCTCGGAATTAATCTTGGGATGAGTTTCACCCCTAGCCGTGAGATTAGTGCTAAATTAAATTTGTTCCACAATACCATAGAAGATCTTATTGATACGCGTGTTATTGCTAATAAGACCAATGGGCAAAATGTATTCAGTTATTTCAATGTCGATGAAGTCATTACCCAGGGCCTGGAAGTGGAATCGCGTTGGCAAGTATCGGAAAGTATCCAAGTTTCCGGGGGATATCAACTATTAGTAGCAAAAGA
Organism: Flavobacteriaceae bacterium; assembly: GCA_029861705.1. Taxonomy (GTDB): domain Bacteria; phylum Bacteroidota; class Bacteroidia; order Flavobacteriales; family Flavobacteriaceae; genus HDS-28. The sequence goes on along the minus strand of JAOTYW010000008.1, from coordinate 14,969 downwards.
TCAGCAAGCCTTGGATGCCTTTAAGAAAGGAGAGGTATTCGCACGGGAAACCCCTACATCTTCAGCCTTCCAATTAGAAGAGCAGGATTATTTCGGTCTATATAACCGTTCTCGGCATATGGCCAATTTCAAGTTGTTTTACAAGAATACTGCATGGAAAGCCAATGCTAATATTAGGGGGACATTTCGGAGTAAATTCGGATTAATCGATACCAATGGCAATAATTATCTGGATCGCTTTGATACGTTCATCGGAGGATATTCGATCTGGGATATAGCAATTAATAAGAGCATTGCAAAAAATTTTGAATTCGGACTAGGGGTAGATAATCTTCTGGATTTTACGGATCCTCAGAATATAAGTGCTATCCCGGGTAGAATTATTTATGGAAAAATTAATCTTAAAATATAATATTTATGAAAATTGAAAACTTCTTTTTAGCTGTCTTGAGTATACTTGTCTTTACGGCATGTGATTCGGACAATGACGGACCTGTTCTTGATGAGGTCGCTTCAGATACGGTTGCTAATCTTTTTGCACCTCAATCTGGAGGACAGGATCAGGGACCTATATCGGGCGAGTTTACCAAATTTGATTTTGCCACCGGTCTTGAGACAACGAGTGCAACTGATTGGGATATTGCCTTTCGAGGGACAGCCATAATTATCAATGGCGGAGCTTCCTTAGGGACGATAGATGAGCCTGAACGTACGGGAAATGGTGCAGCTTATATTGCTACCGGTACTTTTGTTTCGGTAACCGAAGCAGACGATTCCTTGTTTGTTCAAGATAGTGGTTCCGGATATGCCATCCCGGTAGGAAGCGGAAATGGTTGGTATACTTATGAATTTATGACCAATACCATCGAACCCATCCCGGGGCGTGTGCTGGTGATTCGAACGCGTGATAACCGCTATGCAAAAATTGAGATCCTGAGTTACTACAAGGACGCACCAGAGCAGATAACGCCAGAGATCGCTGCTGATGACCTTCGCTATTATACCTTTAATTACGCCTACCAACCCAATGAAGGGGTTGCGCAATTTTAGTCTGTAAAAGATGATGCAGGAACTGATTGCTTATGTGCCTATCCTGACCACAATATTTGCCTGGTTTTTCTTTAGGGAAATTGCCAGGCATTATCAGAGAAGGCGAACGCTGTATTTGCTGTGGTGGACCCTGGGTGTCTTGACATTTGGACTGGGTACGTTGAGCGAAAGCATACACGCCCTCTTTGGATGGAATGTGATCAATATGAAATTTTGGTATATAGTCGGGGCGCTTTTGGGTGGATTCCCCCTTGCTCAAGGATCGGTCTTTTTATTAATGCCTAGAAAATTTGGGCAGGTGACCTCAATTCTCTTTGTATCATTCATCCTGGTTGCCTCGACTTTCGTTATACTGAGTCCGGTAACTTTCCCAGAGAATTTTGATTACAGGCTGACAGGTTCCATTTTTGGGTGGCAATGGGTTCGTTATTTTTCACCGTTGATCAATTTATACGCTTTTATATTCCTGGTGGGTGGTGCCATTTATTCTGCAATTCAATACTACGGGAAGAAAGACAAACGCACTCATTTTATAGGAAATATCTGGATTGCCATTGGGGCATTGCTACCAGGGATTGGAGGTAGTTTTACAAGATTTGGTTATGTAGAGGTTTTGTTCATTACAGAACTTGTTGGTTTGGTGGCGATCTATTTGGGATATCGTCTTATAAAGCAAGCCAATATTAAATTTCAAAAGGCATCGGTGCAATAAAAAAAGCCGCTTAAAAGCGGCTTTTTTTATAAGAGAATTATTCTCCAGCTAATTTTTTATCGGCCGGACTTGGCATTTCGTGCAATTCGGATTCGTGCAATTCTATCCATTGAACGCAGTCCCTAAAAGACTCAAATATATGCTCTAAAGGCACCAGGTCCGGGATTATATCAATACGCTCCATCATATAGCGGGGTTGCTCCAGAACATCTACAAACAAGACAACAATATCCTTCTTTTGTAGCGCTTGCAATACGTCCTCCATTGCGTATAAACCGGATTGATCCATATACTGCATGCGATCTAATCTGATAATGACCATTTTGGCAGTCTCAGGTATTTGTTTTGATAATTGTTGAAATTCACTTGTTGTTCCAAAAAACAAAGGCCCTCTGATATGTTTGATAAAGACTTCTTCTCTTAATCGTTCCGGAAAATTACGTTCATCTGCCCATGCTTCTTCAACACCTAATGCTCTGACACCCGAACGTTTGGCCGTAAGGTCCCCAATCTTTTTCATAAACATAAGCGACGCTATTACCAAGCCGATACCTACGGCGTATACAAGGTTCCAGAAGGTTGATAGCACCAAAACGACTATCATGACAATCACCTCAGAACTTAAGCTAAACGGACCCAGTCGAATATCCTTGGGCAAACTCGGGATCGCTTTTAAACCTTTATAGTCCATTACACTGATCCCAACTGTGATGAGAATTCCTGCTAAAACAGCAGCGGGTATTTGGGATGCGATAGGCCCCATGGCCAGCAAGATGATCAATAAGAGTATACCGGCGATCATTCCTGAAAGACGGGTTTTCCCGCCAGAATTAATATTGACCACAGTCCGGATGGTAGCCCCGGCCCCTGGTAAGCCACCAAAGATGGCAGCTATAGTGTTACCTATTCCCTGACCGACCAGTTCTTTATTGGGTTTATGCTGCGTCTTGGTCATATTATCTGCAACAACACTAGTCAACAAGGAATCAATAGCACCTAGTAAAGCCAGGGTAAGTGCTGTAAAAATATAGGGGGTAATTGAACCTATGGTGAAACTGGTGAAAATCTCGAGATTAGGCATTGGAAAGCCCTCAGGGATCTGCTCAATAGTCCTGTAATCTAAGCCAAAACCAAAGGCCAGACCTGAAACTAGTAATAGAGCCACTAAGGTACTGGGGACTACCTTCGTAATCCGCCTAAAGCCGTAGATAATAAAAATCGTAATCAGGGCAAGTCCCAATTCAAGATAGTTGATATTCCTGAAGGCTCTTGGTAGTATATTAATTGCACCTATAACACCGGAAGCTTCTTTTGCTGCAAGCGTTTTTGCCTCTGCATCGATGGCATCCATGGTGATCTCATCGGCCCTTGAGATGGTTTCCTGGAAATCTTCCAAAACCAGGATCCCTTCTTGGGCCTCTTCCTCCAGGATGTTTTCAAGGATTATTGCCTCGGCTTGCGGTTTAAAGGGTTCAACCCATTCCCGGTCTTCCTTTGGATAATACCCAAGTGAAGGGAGAATCTGGGTTACGATGATGATCACCCCAATGGCTGTCATAAAGCCGGAAACCACAGGATACGGTATATATCGGATATAACGGCCTATCCCTAGAACACCAAGCCCGATCTGCATCAAGCCAGCTAACAGGAAGACCGCGAGTATGATCGGTAGTGCTTTGCTGACACTGCCGTCATAAAGGGCCACGATCGTAGCGATGATAACCATACTTACTGCAGTCATGGGCGCAGTAGGCCCGGAGATCTGGGTATTGGTGCCGCCAAATAAAGCAGCGAAGAAACTAATAAAAATAGCCCCGTATAAACCAGCACTTGGTCCCAGCCCTGAGCTAACACCAAAGGCTAAAGCCAGGGGTAATGCCACTATACCAGCGGTGACGCCACCTAATAGGTCGCCCTTAAAATGTGCAAAGAAATTTTTCATAACGTTATGGTTTAGCGGTTATAGGAAATCAACTTGTCCGGAACCCAAAGTATAGACTCCTCCTTTGATAGCAATCTCTCCCGCTTCCTCCATTTCTTTAAGTATTGGACTGCGTTCACGAATACGATCTATAGTAAGGCGTACATTATTTTCAACTGTTGCCTGTACGAAAGCGGGATTTGAAGAATTGGCTTCCCCTTCCACCTGTTCAGAAGATCGCTTTACCGCTGGCATAATGTTTTCCAGCATAGGCGTGATATTTCCAAGTTCTACGCCATCACATGCTGCTTTTACGGCGCCACAAGCTTCATGGCCTAAAACAAGAATTAATTTACTACCTGCAACTTTGCAGGAGTATTCCAGGCTGCCCAAAATATCTGTATTTTCAAAATTGCCTGCAACACGGGCAACAAATACATCTCCGATGCCCTGGTCAAATATAGTTTCGACAGGCACTCTGGAATCAATACATGAAAGCACTACTGCTTTCGGGTATTGTCCCCCTACAGTTTGAGTACGCTGACTGGCGTAATCTCTATCTTGCATATTTTGCTCCTGAAAACGCTGATTGCCGGAATATAGATCCTGAAGCACGCTTTCCGGGCTTAAGGCATCTTGTGTATTCTTATCTATGGTTGAAGTGATCATTATGTATCTATTTATTGGTTTGAAGCCCTGTAAAGTAGCACTTTATGGGCAAATAATTTACTAATCTAAGAAATGATGTTGGACTAACTATGCAAAAAATTCTGGCGGGGGCACGACAATTTCAAGGGCGAAATCACTAATTCCTATTGCCTCCTTATCAAGCGTTCGATTTAGATCTTTTAATGCAACAAGCTTTACAAGCAAAGCAGCAGGAAAAATAAACTCCACTTCTGAAGAATCTTTTTCTTCAGATTCTTTTTGCTCCTTTTCATGTTTATCAAGGGCCCAGTGGATTGCGTTTTCCTCAGAAGTTAAAGCAAAGTATGAAGGCACGATTAAACCTGTAATCCAGAAGGACAGAATAAAAATAACACTGATAGTTTTCATACCTACTTTTTGAGGAAACACAAAAATAGAAGGAATAGGGAAAGGGATTGTTAAGGATATATTAAAAATCCTTTATCAGGCGAATTTCCGAATCATGAAGCCAGCCTTCCTGTCCATTTACCAGCTGTATTTTCTGCCAGTCTTCCAACTGGTCCAATACCTGTACTTTAGTGCCTTCATGCAATTCAAATACAGGCTCGCTCCTGCGATTTGGCTCGGAACGAACAGTGATCTCTTCTGCAAAAACGATAGCCGGTTGATCTGAATAATATGACTGTTGTCCGGAGTAGGCAAAGGCGAAAGAAACAATGCCTAAGAGTACACTTACAGCACTACTGACTAAAGCAACTCTTTTGTAGTTAGAGTAGGAAAGGAAGTAATATAAAATAAAGGCAAATACAGCCAGGAAAATAAATATGATACTGCCCAAGCCCCACTGTTCATATGTCATGGCACCCGTAATATTTTGAGATAATTTAGCCAGTCCTGTTTGTGGCATTTCTTCTATTGCATCGAGCGTCATTTGTTTGGCAAAGGCCAGGTTATTTTTGATCTCTGTATCATCAGGATCTAACAATAACGCCTTCTCATAATAATAGATGCTAGGCGCAGTTTGATTCAATTTATAATAGCAATTGCCAAGATTGAAATATACCGCTTCAGAGTGCACTCCAGACTTGATGACATCTTCATAATGACTTATGGCTTCAGAATATTTACCATCATTATACGCCTGGACGCCTTTATCAAACAACTCCTGGCTCTGACCGTATAGAATGGCCGAGAAACAGAACAATACATAGGCTAATATATATCTCTTCATGTTCAAAGTTGTTTATCTAAGGACGAGATCACATCACTCGCTTGTTGATAATCCTGCTGCATTTGCACCCGTGAGAATGGACTATATCTGGCCATTTCGCAATTTTTCAATAAGGCTACAAAGTGATCAATGTTAGTTTGGGAGACGCTTTTATCTGATAGCAATCCTATGATCTTATCTTTGCTAAACTCCGAAGTTTCAATACGTAATTTAGCTTTTAGATAGTTGTGTAACGCCTTCTCCAGGGCTACATAAAATGCCTCCTTATCTCCCAGTTCTTTTTTGGCCGTACTTAAATATTTTCTCGCCAGTTTATTCGCTCTCCTTAATTTATTTCCTTCAACATCCTCTGCTATCTCCCGACGTTTTCTACGAACAAATAATACCAGGGGGATCAGTAGGATTGGGGCGAATAGCCAGGTATAGTAACGAGATGTTCCAAAAAAGGGTTCCCTAACTATGGGCATAAAATTTGGATCTAATTTTAGAAAACTAAACTGGCCCTTACCACTTTCGACAATAACTTTATCCGGTATATCTGCATTGGCATTGCTTATGGCCGAACTTACCGGACCTTCAAGCACATCAATAATAATTTCGCCTGATGACAGGTTCTCATATTTCCCAGATTCTGGATTGAAAAATGTGAAATTTACCGGGGGTATGGGATACTTTCCCCTGTATTCCGGGACTACCGTATAGCTGTTACTCACTTTCCCCTGCATACCTGAAATCGTTGTCCGCACGTTTTCTTCGTATTCCGGTTCATAGACTTCAAGCGAACTCGGCACCTGAAGATCCGGAAGTTGAAATAATTTCAGGTTTCCTTTCCCGCTGACCTCTACTTTTGCCTGCAGGGATTCTTGCGCATTTAAGCTGTTTTTCGAAGTAGTCACTTTTAGGTCAAAATCTCCTACGGCACCACTGAAATTTGCGGGTTTTCCATTTTCAGGTAAAGGCCTTACCTGTATATTTCGCTTTCCTGCAGACACTACTTTAGTAGTCTGTTTGTAAATCCTGCCTCCAAAAAAATCACGGCGGTTTGTGGGCACATTCAGCGAGACTTCCAGGGTTAAGGGCGCAATTTCCAAAGGCCCACTTTTTTGTGGATATAGAACCACTCGTTTTAATACAACATAGCGGTAAGGTTTGCCCTGATAGGAACCATTCTGCACATTATATGTACTAAACGCCATATCCTGGCTCCAAAAATTATTATACTTCGGATTGTCTAAGGGACGGAAATTCGATACAGTGATAGACGGACTTACATAGAGTTTGTATACGACACTTATTGCTTCGTTCAAATAAGGTTTCGACTTTGAAACTTCGGCTACAAGATGTAAGTTGGCATCGGCAATATCATCTGCCGTTGGCTCACTATTCGGTCGTTCAACAGCTGAGGTGACTTTAATATTCTTTGCAATAGTCTTATAGATCTTTCCATCTATTTCAATACTGGCTTGCCCTACCTTAAAAGTACCCAGTCTTGTAGGCTTCAATATATAAGTATAGGTCTTGGAATAGGTCCTTTTTCCATTAATCCAGGATGAGCTGATCGACTGAGTTGGCCCCATGATAAGTATAAAATCTTGAAAGTCAGGAGGACTAAAATTATCGCCATCCTGGTTCATCCTAAAATCAAGCCGGAGCTTTTCATTGACCCCCAATGACTCCGCGCTGGCTTTCATTTCAAAAACAACCCCTTCATCGTCTTGCGCCCATACAACTGAGACACATAGAAGTGAAATTAATAAGCAATATGTTTTAAGGCTTCTTATCACCAGTCTTTCTCATTTTTAATTCTGGGGCCCTTTATCTTTTTGGCCTCCATCTTTTCCTGCACTTTTTTCTCTTCATTCTGCATAGCTTCCAACAAATTTTTTATCTGCTGTTCAGAAAGCTGATTAGGTCTGGGTTGAGGTTTTTCTTTTTGATCTTTTGGCTGCTGATCTTTCTGATCCTCGCCTTCATCCTTTTTATTCTGCTCTTCTTGCTTATCGTCTCCCTCCTTCTGTTCTTCCTTATCCTGCTGATCTTGCTGATCCTCGTCATCACCCCCCTGACTTTGCTGATCTTCGTTCTTTTCCTTCTGATCTTTTTGATCTTGCTTATCGTCCTGGTTTTGATTTTGCTTATCCTCTTCCAGCATTTTTTTGGCCAGTGCCAGGTTATACCTTGTTTCCTCATCCCCGGGATTATTTCTCAAGGCATTTTTATAGGCTTCAACAGCTTTGGCGTACTCTTTTTTCTTCATAAACACATTGCCCATATTATGAAAAGCTTTGTGCTTCTTTGGCTTTTCTGCCGCTCTTTCACCGGCCATTTTATAGCGACCGAAAGCTTCGCCGAAACTCTCTCGATTGTAATAAGAATTCCCTAGGTTATAAGGCGCTACAGCATTGGAATCACTTTTAGAAATGGCCCTGCGATATTTGGCTTCAGCAGAGACAAAATCGTTCTCAACGAGATCATCAGTAGCTTCATAGGTTAGATCCTGTGAAGCACTTAATGCCTTTGCGCGTGCTTTATCTTCACCTTTCTGCGCCACCAGGTTCATCAGTGTGAAAAGGCATGCAAAAATGAGCGTTATGTCAGCCTTCTTTCTCATTAAATAAATTCAATTTTCGTAACCATGCTGTTTTTCGATCCAGGAAAAATACATCCACAAAAAGAAAAAACAAAGCTGCTGCAAGAAACCATTGAAATTGGTCCTTGTAATCTGCAAATTGTTTTGCTTCAAATTCTTTCTTGTCCATTTGGTTCAGGGTCTCCTTAACAAGGGCAACAGCTTCTTCTGTATCGCTTCCATCAATATAGATTCCATTTCCCTCCTCTGCAATTTCTTTTAGCAAACCATCTTGCATGCGGGTGATAACCACTTCTCCCTGCGAGTCTTTCTTAAAACTTTCAACAATACCTTGGGATTTCAGAGGGATGGGGCCACCTTTTTTAGTGCCCACACCTACGGTAAATATCTTTATTCCTTCAGTAAGCGCCAGATCTACAGCCTCGAGCGTAGCGCTGCCAGAATGATCTTCCCCATCTGAGATGATAAAAAGAATACGATTTGTTTGTTCATCATCATCAAAATAGGTGGAAGCCAGTTCAATGGCTTCATTAATGGCTGTTCCCTGAGAGGACAGCATATTAGTATTAAGCCCTTGCAGGAACATTTTAGCCGCACCATAATCTGTCGTAATAGGTAATTGCGGATATGCCTGGCCGGCATAGGCTATAATACCCACCCGGTCACTGGCCAGTTGATTGATGATCTCTGAAACCAGGCGCTTGGATTTTTCAAGTCTGTTTGGAGCGATGTCCTCTGCGAGCATGCTTTTGGAAACATCTACGGCAAATACGATATCTACTCCTTCTCTTTTTACGGTTTCTAACTTAGTGCCCATTTTTGGATTGACCAGAGCAAAGACGAGTGAAGTAATACCAAGTAGCACAAAAAGGAATTTTAATATGGGTTTGAAAGACGATTGATTCGGTGCAAGTCGCCTTAACAGCCCTGCATCGGCAAATTGGCGTTGCCGCCTGTTTTTCCAAATCCTAGTGCCAATAAAGAACAGGAGGAGGACTGGGATAATTCCCAGCAGGTATAAAAATATTTTCGCATCTAATTGTATCATAACTTAGATAAAACTCCTGAAAATGGAATGCCTTAACATCCACTCAGTAACAATAAGTATACATGCCAACAATGCCCATGGCCGGTATTTCTCATCGTATGAATAATATTTAATTTCTTCCACCTCTGTTTTTTCCAGCTTATTGATCTCAGCATAGATCTCTTCCAGCTTCTCATTATCAGTTGCTCTGAAATAGCGACCTCCTGTAGATTTTGCAATATCTTCTAACAATGCCTCATCAATTTCTACCTGCCGCATACCATATCTGAAAGATCCATCTGCATTATAAGCTACCGGGGAAAGGGCATTCCCATTAGTCCCCAAACCTATCGTGTAAGTCTTAATGCCAAATTCTATAGCCAGGTCGGCCGCTGTCTGAGGCTCAATAAAGCCAGAATTGTTTACGCCATCTGTTAGCAAAATGATGATCTTGGAGATGGCCTTACTTTCTTTAAGGCGATTTACTGCTGTAGCTAGTCCCATACCAATGGCTGTACCATCATTAAGTTCGCCATAGGTGATCTCCCGCAAGGAACGCAGCACTATGCCTTTGTCACTTGTAATTGGTGTTTTTGTATAACTTTCCCCCGCATAGGCTACCAGGCCAATTCTGTCATTAGGCCTATTCTTAATAAAGTCTGAAGCCACTTCTTTTAAGGCAGCGAGTCTATTTGGTTTAAGATCTCTTGCAAGCATACTGGAGGAAACATCAATGGCCATCACAATATCAATCCCTTTTGTCGTCTTTGTACGTGTAGAGACATCCTGCACCTGTGGGCGCGCCATGGCTACAATTATGGCGGCCAGGGCCAGTATGCGCATGATCATTAAAAGCGGCCTTATTCGCGCAAGAATATCATTTTTTAAGAATCCTTGTGTACTGGAAATGCGCAGGGAAGCGGTCTCCTGGTGTCGTTTGTAGATATACCATCCCAGGGCCAGCGGCAGAAGCAGCAGAAGCCAGAAGAACTGTGGATGTGCATAAACTACATTATCAAACATCAGGTTTCTGTTTTAATAACAATAGATCTCATGATCTTATCGGCGACCTCGGATGTATATGTATCATTATCTAACCATGATAAGACAACTATTTGCTGAAACCCTGGCCCTCCAAAGAGCATGATTGAATACTTTCCTTTTACGGTCTTGTTAGAATCGGGGATCTGGAACATACCACTTCCATACATTCGAGCTCCTCTTATTCCATTGGCTGAGGTAAACTCCTCTTGTTTTGTAATGATGTTCCGGGCACCTTCATCTTCGAACATTTTAAGTGCCTGATCAACACTCTCTTTGAACATAGGCTCTGCCTGGTTCGTGAGATTGATGGAATGGGCCGCAACATAGAACAAAGTTTCGTCACTTCTGTATTCAAAAGCCTGGATGCTTAGCAAACTATCTTTCAGTGTATCCGGTAATTCTGGCTCATATCGCACCAATACATTTGGTGTTTCCAGGGTGATCGGAGGAAAGCCATAATCACTTGTAACCCATTCTCCTTCGAGCAAGACTTTTCCTGGGTGACCTGCAACTGCGTCCCAGACGTTCTTGGGACCATAGGAAGCAACCAGGGTTATACCGGTTGCCAGCAATACAGTTACAGCAGCGGCTATGACCCAGCGAATCTTTTTACGCTTTTTCAAGCGCATCTGTTCTTCAAGAAAGGCTTCAGTCTCCCTCAATTCCTCTTCCGTGGGTTCAGGAATACCCTCCTTTGTTTTAATGACGATCAATTCAACGGCTTTCCGGTCTTCTTCCGCAAGAGAAGTACTCGGTTTCGATTTTGCAAATTTGACCAGGTCTGCTGTATGCAGTATCTTTTCAAATTGCTCAAGCGTATTCTCATTGATATTCAACCGGCCAGAGTCTTTCAAAAGTTCCATTTTCTGGATCAGCTGTGTAGTTGTGCTTTCCAGGGCCGCTACTTGAACATCTTCTTCTAAATAAGCCCGTACGATCTGGGTTAATTCTGTATAGTATTTTTTAAATTCATCCTGAATTAGATATCGGGAGTTCTCCAGACGTTTTAATTCTAATAAAGCGCGATCATAGGGAGGTAATTGGGCTTCTTCTTCTTCCTGGGTTAATGGTTTTTTTCGAAAATAAAACCAATAGATCAGCCCGCCGATCAAAAGCAAAGCCAAGAGCGCGAACAAAATAAACTTACCTATCCTCGCATAATTCCTGTCAACTTCGATAAGGGGTTTAATATCATACATTTTCTGCTTGGTCGTGTCTACGACTACATCTCCTACTTTAATAAGAACAGAATCGGTAAAAAATCCGCGTCCATCAACCTCAATGCGCTGGGTTGGGAGGAGATAGGTGCCGGAATCAAATTGTGTCAGGGCATATTTTTTAAGGAGTAATAATCTGTCCTCCTTCTTTGTAGTGTCAGTTTTGTATGCCTCAACAGTTTCCAGCGGGGCAAAGGTCTGTCCTTCCGGAAAGAAAACCTGTGCAGCGGAATCTACTTCTATTGTAATGGTGAATTGCAGTTGTTCGCCAATCCTGATATTTGTAGTATCGAGCTCAGTAGAAAGCTGTACATCCTCCTGGGCCCATAAAAATGGGGCCTGAAGTAGCAGTACGACTATGTAAAATAGTTTCCCTTTCATCCTCTGCGCTTAAAAAAACCTAGTAGTTTCTTCACATAACTCTCGTCAACGCGGCAATGTATAATGCCACCACCTGCGCGTTTAAAAGCCTCATTAAAATAGCTCACTTTTTCTCTGTGATGCACGGCGTAAGAGGTCCGTACTTTTTTAGACCCGGTATTTACCCACTGGAAATGCCCGTTTTCTGCATCTTCCATTTGAACTACCCCCAGGTTTGGGATAGATTCTTCATTGGGATCATAGACCCTAATCCCGGTGACATCATGTTTGTTAGCTGTGATCTTTAGGGTGTGATCATAAGAATCTGCCATAAAATCTGAGAGGACAAAGACGATACACTTTTTCTTAATAACATTGCTCATATACCCGAGGGCAGCGCTGATGTTGGTCTGACGCGAGCCAGGTTCAAACTCCAGTAATTCACGAATGATCCGCAGAATATGGCTTTTCCCTTTTTTCGGAGGAATAAACAATTCTACATCTTCAGCAAAAAGTATCAAGCCCACCTTATCGTTATTTTGCATGGCCGAAAAAGCCAGGGTGGCAGAGATCTCGGTGATCACTCCCTTTTTGAATTGATTTACGGTACCAAAAAGTTCAGAGCCACTGATATCTACCAGGAGCATCATGGTGAGTTCCCGTTCTTCCTCAAATACTTTTACATAGGGTTCATTGTAGCGTGCAGTGACATTCCAGTCGATAGTTCGAACCTCATCGCCATATTGGTAAGGGCGTACTTCACTAAAAGTCATACCCCGCCCCTTAAATGCCGAATGATATTCGCCACCAAAGATATGATCAGACAAACGTCTTGTCTTGATCTCAATCTTCCTTACCTTTTTTAACAGCTCCTTGGTATCCATCATCTAGAATAAGTTCCCACAAAACATACCGCGGGGAATTTTGTTGGCTGTGTTCTCTTGGTTACTCAGGTCTAGTCATTGGGGGCCTAAGGCACTTCAACCTGATTTACGATTTGGTTGATCATATCTTCTGAAGTAATGTTTTCCGCCTCAGCCTCGTAAGTAATGCCAATGCGGTGTCGTAAAACATCATGTACCACTGCCCTGATATCTTCCGGAATGACATAGCCTCTTCGCTTAATAAAGGCATAGCATTTTGCGGCAGCAGCCAGGTAAATACTTCCCCTGGGCGAAGCCCCAAAACTGATCAAAGGTTTAAGTTGCTCCAGGTTGTATTTTTCCGGATACCTGGAAGCAAACACCAGATCCAGGATATATTTTTCAATTTTTTCATCCATGTAGACATTTCTTACCGCCTTCTGCGCATCCATGATCTGTTTCAAGCTAATGACGGGCTTTATAGCCTGCGCATTCTCCATGATATTTTGACGCATGATCATCTGCTCTTCATTCATCTTGGGATAATCGATGACTGTCTTTAGCATAAAACGGTCTATCTGGGCTTCCGGCAGTGGGTAGGTTCCTTCCTGTTCAATCGGGTTTTGGGTGGCCATCACCAGAAAAGGCGTATCCAGCGGAAAGGTTTCATCGCCAATAGTTACCTGTCGCTCCTGCATGGCTTCCAACAATGCCGATTGCACTTTGGCCGGCGCCCTGTTTATCTCATCGGCCAGGACAAAGTTGGCAAAGATGGGACCTTTTTTAATTGAGAAATCATTCTCTTTTATATTGTAGATCATCGTCCCCACTACATCGGCGGGCAAAAGGTCCGGAGTAAATTGAATTCGGCTAAATGAGCCTTTAACTGCTTTCGCAAGCGTATTGATGGCTAATGTTTTAGCCAGTCCGGGCACTCCTTCAAGTAAAATATGTCCTTTTCCCAGTAGCCCGATCAGTAAGCGTTCTACCATATGCTTCTGACCGATGATCACCTTGTTGATCTCCGGTACAAGCAAGTCAATAAACGCACTATCTTGTGCAATTTTCTCATTGACAGCCTGAATATCGATCGTAGTATTTTCCTCCATTAAATATTGTTTACTTTCTGTTTCAAAAGGTTGGCTAATATAGCAACTCGCAAATTGAAAATTTATTTAGAGATGCCCTGTTAATGATTGGTTAAAAATTCAGGCGAACCCCCGTATTTTAGGAAGGATTTAAGGGATTTATTTGCTAATTTCACTAGATATGAAAATCAGACAAAAATATTCTCATATAATCGCCGGAACGATGACCTGGGGACGCTGGGGAAAATCACTTTCTACGGCTGAAATGGAGGAGTTGCTAAATTACTGTCTTGAACTAGGAATAACGACTTTTGATCATGCCGATATTTACGGTGGATATACCAATGAAGCCGACTTCGGAAAGGCGTTTAAAGCCAGCGGGATTTCGCGGGATGGCATTCAGCTGATCAGCAAATGTGGAATACAGCTTGATACAGATAGCAGGAAGAATAAAGTCAACCATTATCAATATGATACAGACTATATAGTACGATCTGTTGAGCAATCCCTGTCCCATTTGCAAACAGAATATCTGGATCTTTTGCTCTTGCATCGACCGAGTCCGCTTATGCATCCGGACCCTGTATCCAGAGCTATTGAAAAACTACGGAAGGAAGGGAAGATCCGGGATTTTGGGGTTTCCAATTTTACACCATCTCAAGTGGGTTTAATTGAAAAAGCCACGAAGGTTCAGGCGAACCAAATAGAATGTTCCCTAACACAACACAAGGCACTATTTAATGGCATGTTAGACGATGGGATTACTCATGATCGAATGATGATGTCCTGGAGTCCTCTGGGTTCTTATTATCGGAAAAAGGGAAAGAAGAAAGACCGGATCAAAAAGGTTTTAAAAAAATTGAAAAAGAAATACAAGGTAAGCACGACGGAATTGCTACTGGCCTGGATCATGACGCATCCTGCGGAAATACATCCGGTAGTAGGGACGACGACTAAAGAGCGACTCGCATTAGCGGTCAAAGCGGCTGACTTAAAGCTCGATAACGAGGATTGGTTCCGTCTGCTGATCGCTTCACAAGGGCATGACGTGCCTTAAATTATCGAACTATGGCCAAAATCGCATTAATTACCGGAGCTACCAGTGGTATTGGATATGCTACGGCCCTATGTCTCGGAAAACACGGCTATGATCTTGTTTTATGTGGACGGCGACAGGAACGCCTTGATGCCCTAAGCGCCGAACTTAAGAGCTATTGT
>JAOTYW010000137.1 GCA_029861705.1 Flavobacteriaceae bacterium | reverse complement strand
CACGATTTCCGGCACCAACCTGGCCATCCGAGCCAATACCAACCCAAGTGTGGTTGGAAGTGTCTTCTTACAGATAAGTGGTCCTGTAAATGCGAGCAGGACGGAGAACGTAGTAGTCTATGCCTTGTTTGGTAATAGCGGCTCCAATTATTTTGGGCAACTATTCCCGGTTGGATCTTATACAATGACAGCAACGGCTTATAGCGGGTTTGGTCTTAGTGGCACCAACTTGGGCAGTCTTACCATACAATTTGATGTAGTCAATGGAGGAGCCAAACAAGCTATTGGCCCATTAGAATCAGTAAGCCTTTACCCGAATCCGACTAAGGAATATACCCATATCATTCCTGATCAGGAAAATATAAAGATCATATCTGTCCGGGTATTTGATCCATCTGGACGTATTATAAAACAACTGGATAAGAATGTGATCCATGATAGGAATAGTATGTTACTTTCGACCGTTGGTCTTGAAGAGGGGATTTACTATCTGACAATTGTCACATCCACACAAAATATATTTTACAAATCCCTAATAGTGGATAAACATTAAAATTTTGTAATAGACATTGAGGATTACATTTTGTTCCTGTGATCTCTGATCAAAATGAATTAGTAAAAAGTCTCAATCGTTGATCCGATAATAGGCAACACTTGACGCAGTTTCCTTTCAGGGATGCGAAGTTCTTTTAATGTATCGAGTTGCCGTTCATTGTGAATATCGGAGGCAATAAAATCAATTAATCCATCATCTAAAAGTTTGAAGGCAATTTTTTGTACTTCTTTCCCGTAGTAATCTCCCAGGCTCAGTAGATTCAATTGAAGTAATATTCCTCGTTCTTTATACTGCTTGTACTTGTGAAGTCGCCTGTGAAGAAACATATAGCGTTCCGGGTGGGCTAATACAGGATAATACCCCTTGCTCGCCACCTTTATTATGGCTTCCTGGAAATTTAGAGGAGGCTGTAAATACGACATTTCAACCAATAAATAGTTATCGCGAATTGACAATTCTTCTGCGTTGCTGATCTTTCCAATGAAATCGTCATCGATCATATGCTCCGCTGCCACTTCGATTGAAATGTTTTTAATTCCTTCTTCCAGCAGTGCATTTTCCAACACCTGAAGCGACGCCTGGATAGTTGCTCTGGTGTTAGGATATAGATTAGTCATGATATGCGGTGTCGCAATAAATCTACTAATACCCAACTCCCCGAAACCTTTCAAAAGATTAATTGCCTCCTCGGGATTGGCTGCACCATCATCTATCCCGGGCAGAATATGATTATGCATATCCACAAAATTGGACAGATAATCAACGAGAAATCGTTTCTTTTGAAATATATGTACCATGGTACTTTGGTGCAATTAGCCCCCAAAAATACCCAATAAAAACAAATAGGAACTACGATCAAACAAAGGATGGTATTTCACCCCATATTATCCTTGTATAATGGCTGCCTGGGCCGCTGCTACCTTTGCTATAGGCACCCTGTAAGCCGAACAACTCACATAATTCATTCCTACTTCATGGCAGAATGCAACCGAGCTTGGCTCAGCTCCATGTTCTCCGCAAATACCAATTTTTAAATCGGGGTTTACTTTGCGACCTTTATCCGTGGCCATTTGGATTAAAGTGCCCACTCCTTCCCGGTCGATCACTTCGAACGGATCATGCTTTAATATTCCTTTTTCGAGATAAATTTTTATGAATTTCCCGGCATCATCCCTGGAATATCCATATGTCATTTGAGTAAGGTCATTTGTACCAAATGAGAAAAATTCGGCATGTGCGGCAATTTCGGTTGCAGTAATCGCTGCTCTGGGAACTTCTATCATTGTGCCAACTAAATAATCAACTCGTTCGCCTCGTGCTTCAAAAACTTTCTCAGCAGTTTGACGGATGACCCGCTCCTGCTCTTTAAATTCACTAAGTGTCCCTACAAGTGGAACCATGATTTCAGGCGTGGTATCAATACCCTTTGCTTTTAAGTTCAAGGCAGCTTCTATGATCGCCTGGGTTTGTGTTTCTGTAATTTCAGGATAGGTAATACTAAGTCGGCAGCCTCTATGACCTAACATAGGATTAAATTCATGTAATTCTGCGATTTTACTCTTTACTGCCGCAAGAGATATATGAAGGTCTTCTGCCAATTCCTTTTGAGTGGCTAATTGATGCGGTACAAATTCATGAAGGGGTGGGTCTAGCAGTCGAATCGTAACGGGCAGTCCCTTCATAGCCTCGAACAGCCCTTCGAAGTCTTTGCGCTGCATAGGTAATAATTCTTTTAGAGCTAACTTTCGACCTTTGACAGTATTTGCCAGGATCATCTCACGCATGGCATTGATCCTGTCTACTTCAAAGAACATATGTTCTGTACGGGCCAGACCAATACCCGAAGCACCAAAATTTCTGGCAATATTTGCTTCTTTAGGTGTATCGGCATTTGCACGAACTTTCATATCGGCATATTTCTCTGAGATTTGCATCAATTCAGCAAACTCCCCACTCAATTCAGGTTGCATCGTAGCTACTTTCCCCTCGATCACATTGCCTGTATATCCATTTAAAGATATCCAATCACCCTCATGGAATTCTCGTTGATCCACTGTTAATGTACGTTCCTTATAATTGATCTTAAGAGCTCCTGCACCGGCAATACAGCATTTGCCCATACCCCGGGCAACTACTGCGGCATGAGAGGTCATTCCACCTCGCGCCGTTAAGATCCCTTTAGCTCTGTTCATGCCTTCAAGATCTTCCGGAGATGTTTCAATACGAACTAATATGGTGTTTTTGAATTTACTCGCTTCATCAGCAAAAAAGACGATCTGACCTGTAGCTGCACCTGGTGATGCGGGCAGCCCCTGTGCGATAACTACACTCTCTTTGAGTGCTTCAGTATCAAATACGGGATGAAGCAGTTCTTCCAGTTTGTTGGGCTCCATACGAAGTAAGGCCTCTTTATCACTAATGAAGCCTTGATCTTTCAGATCCATGGCAATTTTTACCATAGCTGCACCAGTCCGCTTGCCATTCCTCGTTTGTAATATCCATAGGCGACCTTCCTGTACAGTAAATTCCATGTCTTGCATGTCCTTGTAATGGTCTTCAAGCTGTTGTTGATACCCGTGAAGTTCTTGATACATTTCCGGCATACATTCTTCTAAAGAAGGGTAGGTTTTTTCGCGTTCTTCTTCGCTGACCTGTGCCAGTCTTGCCCAACGTTGAGAGCCATTTTTGGTGATCTCTAGCGGTGTGCGAACACCTGCGACCACATCTTCTCCCTGTGCATTTAATAAATATTCACCATTAAATCGATCTTCACCACTTGCGGCATCTCTCGTAAAACAAACCCCTGTCGCAGAATTTTCACTCATATTGCCAAATACCATGGCTTGCACATTCACGGCAGTTCCCCAGTCTTCCGGATAGTCATTCATTTTCCGATAATAAATTGCCCTATCTCCATTCCAACTATCAAATACGGCCCAAATAGCGCCCCATAACTGTTCCCATGGATCGGAAGGAAACTCTTTACCCGTTCTCTTTAGAACAATATCTTTAAAATCATAGACCAGGTCCTTAAGATCCTGAATACTAAAATCTGTATCCTGAGTTATCTCTCTTTTCTCTTTTAAATGCTCAATGATCTCTTCAAAAGGATCAATATCTTCTTTTGTTTTTGGTTTAAGCCCAAGGACTACATTGCTGTACATCTGTATGAAGCGTCTGTAAGAATCCCATGAAAAGCGTTCATTTTTTGTTTTTGCAATCAAACCTTCCAGTACTTCCTCGTTCAAACCCAGATTTAGTACCGTATCCATCATCCCGGGCATTGATACCCGTGCCCCAGAGCGAACTGAAAGCAGGAGTGGATTTTTGGGATCACCGAATTTCTTTTCCATGGTCTTCTCGAGCTGACCCACGGCAGATTCTATTTCTTCAAGTAGTAATTTGTGCACTTTATCTCTTCCAAGATCGGTGTATTCCTTACATACTTCTGTAGTGATTGTCATTCCCGGTGGAACAGGAATACCCAGGGAGCTCATCTCCGCTAAATTGGCGCCTTTACCCCCTAATAAATTCTTCATATCCCGGTTGCCATCCGTCTTGTCACCACCAAATAAATAAACTCTGTTTTGTACGGCCGTAGCTGCTTCCATGACTTCTCAATTTTGGTTTTAATACAATTGATCTACGAATATAGGAGGATAACTTTATGATTTTACTGATAAAAATCATATCCTGAGTCTCAGATAGCATAAGGTAACAAGAGTTACACGAGAACAGAATTAGATTAGAATTATGGACTTAAATTTCAAGAGTTGATATTGTTGTTTCATCTCAGGAAAATGGTACTTTTAAATACTTCATTGGGGAAAGTGCCTTCAGTGAAATCAGAAGTATTGATTCTGTCTACAATGCAATTATGAAGGCGACGAACTATTGACGTAATTCAGTCCTATGGAACTTAATTTCACTTTAAATAATCAGGCTATAACGGTCGATGTCACGGATGAAAATCACCCTTTACTTATGGTGCTTCGCGATACACTTGGTCTGAAAGGGACCAAATTTGGCTGTGGAAAAGCAGCTTGCGGGTCGTGTACGCTACTTATTGAAGGCGAAGCTGTACGTGCCTGTTCTTACCCTGTAAAACTCGCTGCTGATAAGCATATAACCACGATAGAGGGGCTAGGAAGTCCGGAAGATCCACATCCAGTGCAGCAGGCCTGGATTGAAGAGATTGTACCCCAATGCGGCTATTGCCAACCGGGTTTTATGATGGCTACAGTAGCCTTGCTGAACAAGATCCCTAACCCGACAGATGCTGATATTGACAAAGCCATTACTAATATATGCCGATGCGGAACCTATTACCGGATGCGAAAGGCCATTCACAAAGCTGCCGATTTAAATCAAACTCCTTCAGAAGGATCAAACCTTTAAGCTATGGCCGAGAAGAAAAAAGGGGAGGGTAAAAAAGTATCGAGAAGGAAATTTTTGATTCGCAGTGGGTTCGGTACACTTGGCGTCCTCGCTGTTGGCACCTATGTTTTTAGAAACTCAATACGAAGGTCATTATTGAGCATGGCTAATTCTATGGAATTAGCTTATATGGGAGACACTAGTGATCCCATGATTTGGTTTGAGATCACTGAGGAAAACAATGTCATTTTATATTCCCCAAAAGTAGAAATGGGGCAGGGAACATTTACAAGTTTAGCCCAGATCGCTGCTGATGAATTGGACGTTAGTTTTGAGCAGATGCGAGTAGAACACGCACCTACTGAGACTGGTAATATCGACGGTATGAGTACGGGAGGCAGCACCTCTGTTTCAGGCCTCTGGCAGCCGCTTCGGGAATTGGCTGCAACAATGAGGGAAATGATCAAATTAAAAGGGGCAGCGCGAATGGGAGTTGAGCCATCAACGGTAATGATCAGGGAAGGTGTCCTTTCTTCCGGGCAACAGACCATGACGTACGCAGATGTAGCGAAAAGTGCCGGTGAATGGGACATTCCGAAGACACCTAAGCTAAAAGACCTGAAACAATATCAGTATGTAGGTAAACCTATACCTCGCATTGATCTTGAAGATAAAGTGTACGGGGCACCTATTTTTGGAATGGACGCCGAAATGCCTGACATGTTGTATGGAGCGGTTTGCAGACCAGAATTAATTGGTTCAAAATTCATCAATGCCGACACATCGGCGGCCGAAAAGATGCCCGGAGTTGTCCAAATAGTCCGTGAGGATGATTTTGTAGGCGTTATTGCCGAATCAATGACAGCGGCTGAAAATGCCAAGAATAGCATACAAGTAAACTGGGAAGCAGCTAAAGATCTGCAGCAAGAAGACCTGGAAGCTTTGATTACAGTAGGTAATGGCAAACATACCATAATACAAAAGGAGGGGAGTGCCTTAAAAGATGAAGATGCTTTTGCTCTTGAATTCAGAACCCCTATAGGGGCACATGCCCAGTTAGAACCCAATGGTGTTCTTGCACATGTTGAGGCAGATAAAGCTACTGTGATCCTGTCAACACAGGTAATCGGGATTACACGAAAGGAAGTGGCCGGGCGTCTGAATCTAAAAGAGGAAGCTGTAAATGTTATACCAACTTATCTCGGAGGTGGCTTTGGGAGGCGATTGCATACACCTCATGCAGTGCAGGCTGCTGTGATGTCTAAAGCTGTTGGGAGGCCGGTAAAATATTATTTCTCCCGACAGGAGGAATTTCAACACGATATGTTCAGGCCACCAACGCACCATATTGTTAAAGGGAAAGTTGGCGCAACAGGCCAGCTCGAAGGCCTGGAACACCATTTTGTGAGTGGCGATGTTGCGAATAATTCAGCCTTGATGCCCAAAGTTTTACCTGGGATCATTGGGGCGGATATTGGCGCAGTCAGAGGAGGCATAATTCAATACACAAATATCCCTAATCACAGGGCAGTATATTGGCATGTAGCTCTGCCGTTTGCAACCAGCTGGTGGCGAAGTTTGGGCTTATTGGCCAATACATTTGCCATTGAGAGCACCGTAGATGAACTCGCATTGCGTTCTGACCGCAATGTCGTAGAATTCAGGCTGGAGGCACTTAGCGATAATGCAATTAGCCGCAGGCTAAAAGCTGTCATCCAAGCCGTGGCCAAAAAAGCAGGCTATACGGAAGAAATTTTGAACGGACGGGCCATGGGACTTGCTGCGTCTATTGATGCTGGGACACCTTGCGCTCAGGTAGCCGAGGTATCTATTGAAGAGGGAGAAATTAAAGTACATAAGGTGACAGTAGCTATGGATCCAGGCTTTGCCGTAAACCCTGACCAGGTGCGCGCCCAGTGCGAAGGTTGCGTAATCATGGGAATGAGCGCTTCTATGTTTGAGCAAATGAAGGTGGTCGATGGATCGCTACAACCAATAATATACGGGCCTTATCGTATGGCTTTGATGAAGCATGCGCCAAAGGAGATCGATATTGTTTTACTCCAGGGTACAGACAAACCCGGGGCAGTAGGGGAGCCACCTCTTGGACCCATTGCCGCGGCAATAAGCAATGCAGTAAGGAGACTGACAGGTAAGCGCTTGACCCGAATACCTTTAAACCTGGCTGAGGTCTAATCGTCTACTGCTTTGTTAAAGAATTCAATTCTATCAACAGCGGTCAGCATTGAACCTGCATCTTCATCATCGTTTTTAAAGATGAAATAAACATCATGTCTGCCAATTATTTCCTTGGTTAAAGTAGCAGCTAAAGACTCCATATCCATTCCAGCCAGAGCCACTTCAATGGTAATTGTGCCGATCAATTCACCTTCTAGTCCTCCGATTCGAATCTCAACCTGTCCGCCTTTGACAAAGGCAGAAGTCACTGCAAATGTTCCACCGATTGCTTTTACGCCTGTAAGATCCAGATCCTTAAACATCATAAAGGAATCTTTCTGGCCTATCACAATGCCCATATCCTCTTCTAAACCGGGCACCATATCAGGGGTTATAGACATTTTTGATGCCGAGCCTTCTTCATAGGCTTCAGCTTCCAGCCTGGGATGCCTTAATACCATCATGCTCTGTCCTGTCAAGGGTTCAATAACGCCCCCACC
>JAOTYW010000136.1 GCA_029861705.1 Flavobacteriaceae bacterium | reverse complement strand
AGTAAAAAAAAACGCCCTCGCGGGCGTTCTTTTTATTTCTGCATGTTTTTCGCTTCAATACTCAGAGTTGCATGGGGCACCAGTTTGAGTCGCTCTTTATTGATCAACTTCCCTGTTACCCTGCAAATTCCATACGTCTTGTTCTCAATGCGCAACATCGCATTTCTGAGATCGCGTATAAATTTCTCCTGCCGGATAGCCAGCTGGGTATTTGCTTCTTTACTCATGGTCTCTGATCCTTCCTCAAATGCCTTGAAGGTAGGAGCAGTATCATCAGTTCCATTATTTCCGTCGTTCATATAAGATGAACGCAGGAGTTCTAATTGCGCCTGTGCTTTCTCAATCTTCTCTTCTATAAGCTTCTTGAAAGCGGCCAATTCTCTATCGGTGTATCTTTCTTTTTTTCTACCCATTTTTACTGGTGTTTTTGAATAAACAATTTGGTGTTTACCTCATCAAAGACAATTTCTGCGCCTTTTTCTAAAACATCTTCTAAATCCAGTTCAGTAGTCAATGTCTCGGTCTTTATGTATTCTAAATTACTTGCTACCGCCTTTTCGACCAAACCGTCTTTTAGTATCTTAATCTGTATCTTATCAGTTACTTCAAATCCTGAGTCTTTCCGCATATTCTGAATGCGATTTACCAACTCTCTGGCGATCCCTTCCTCTTTCAGGTTTTCTGTGATCGTAATGTCTAACGCAACCGTCAACGCGCCGGAACTCGCTACCAGCCAACCCTCGATGTCTTGGGAGCTGATCTCAACATCTGATAACTGTAATATAATATTTTTATTATCTAAGTCAAGTTTAATTTCGCCCACTCGCTCTATTTCCTGGATATCTTCTTGATCCATAGTACTTACCGCTTGTGCAATAAGCTTCATATCTGCACCATATTTAGGCCCTAATACCTTAAAATTAGGCTTTATTTTCTTTACTAATATCCCTGAAGCATCATCTACCAGGTCAATGTCTTTTACATTGACTTCCGACTTAATCAAGGAGGCGATCGCTTCTATTTCCGCCCTGTCTGCCTTATCCAGCACCGGAATCATTATTTTTTGCAATGGCTGACGTACTTTAATCTTCTCTTTCTGTCGGATAGACAATACTAAAGAAGTAATGGACTGCGCCTTTTGCATCTTGTGTTCCAATACACCATTGATCATTGCAGGATCCGAAACTGGAAAAGAGGTCAAATGCACACTTTCTTCCCCTTCTCTCACTGTGCCTGCCAGCAGATCCCTGTATAATTCGTCTGTATGGAATGGAGCGATCGGAGCTGATAGCTGGGCTACTGTTGCCAGGCATTGGTACAAGGTCTGGTAGGCCGAGATCTTATCTTGTTGGTAATCGCCTTTCCAGAAACGCCTTCTGCTTAAACGCACATACCAATTACTTAAATTCTCCTGAACAAAATATGAGATCGCTCTGGATGCACGCGTCGCATCGTAATCTGTGTAGGCATCGTCTACCTTTTCTATCAATGTGTGCAACTCAGAGAGGATCCACTGATCCAGTTCTGGCCGGTCTTCCAACGCAATATCAGCCTCTTCATAGCTAAAGCCGTCTATATTCGCATACAGACTAAAGAAAGCATAGGTATTATATAAAGTGCCAAAGAACTTTCGTTTAACTTCTTCGATCCCTTCGGCATCAAATTTTAGATTATCCCAGGGATTCGCATTGTTGATCAGGTACCACCTGGTGGCATCCGGCCCGTATGTATCCAATGTTTCAAAGGGATCTACGGCATTGCCGAGACGTTTCGACATCTTCTTGCCTTCCCGGTCCAATACGAGTCCGTTTGAAACGACATTTTTAAAGGCTACAGAATCAAAAACCATAGCAGCAATAGCATGGAGGGTATAGAACCAACCCCGGGTCTGATCTACACCTTCTGCGATAAAATCAGCCGGGAATTCCTGACCCGAATCAATAAATTCTTTATTCTCAAACGGATAATGCCATTGAGCATAGGGCATAGCGCCACTGTCAAACCAGACATCTATCAGATCGGCTTCCCGTTGCATCGGTTTGCCGGATGGAGATACTAATGTGATGGCATCTACTATGTTTTTATGCAGGTCTATCTTCGCATAATTCTCCTCGCTCATATCGCCAATGACAAAATCGGCAAAGAGATCTTTCTCCATCACCCCTGCAGCGACAGCTTTGGCCATTTCTTCCTTCAGCTGCTCTACAGAACCAATGATCATTTCCTCTGATTTGTCCTCGGTACGCCAGATCGGTAAGGGGATACCCCAGAATCGCGATCGGGATAAATTCCAATCGTTCGCATTGGCCAGCCAATTCCCAAACCTGCCTTCACCTGTAGCCTTTGGCTTCCAGTTGATCGTCTGGTTGAGCTGGAACATTTTATCTTTTTCAGCCGTCACTTTTATAAACCAGCTATCCAAAGGATAGTAAAGAATTGGTTTATCTGTACGCCAGCAATTGGGATAGCTGTGTACATATTTCTCCACTTTAAAAGCGCGGTTGTCTTCTTTAAGTTTTATGGCGATCTCTACATCGATCGACTTTTCAGGGGCTTCCCCTTCATCGTAGTATTCGTTCTTTACATATTTACCTCCCCATTCCCTGAGTTCGGGCCTGAACTTCCCGTGAAGATCTACCAGGGGAACAGGATTACCCTGCTCATCCAGGACGAGCATGGGTGGTACTTGCGGACTCACCTGTTTGGCCACCATGGCATCATCTGCACCAAAAGTGGGTGCCGTATGAACGATTCCGGTTCCCTCTTCTGTAGTCACAAAATCCCCGGGGATGACACGGAAAGCATGTTCGGCATTTTCATATGGCTGCACGTAATCGATCAATTGTTCATAGCGGATCTCCAACAGATCGGCACCTTTAAACGTCTTGATGATCCTGAAAGGGATCTTTTTGTCTTCTTTGGAATATACCAGTTCCCCTTCGGCTTCTTCATACTTTCCGCTGAATTGCGCACCCACCAATTCTTTGGCCAGGATCACATGCATCGGTTTAAAAGTGTACTGGTTAAAGGATTGTACCAGGGCATATTCTATCTTCCTGCCTACGGTCAGTGCCGTATTGCTGGGCAGGGTCCAGGGAGTTGTTGTCCATGCCAGGAAGAAGATATCGCCTTCTATATCACTAAGAAAATTGGGCAGTGTATCTTTTATCGCTTTAAACTGGGCCGTTGCCGAGGTGTCTGAAACATCCTGGTACGTACCCGGCATGTTCAATTCGTGTGAACTCAGTCCGGTTCCCGCTTTAGGCGAATAAGGTTGTATGGTATAGCCTTTGTAGAGCAAGCCTTTATCGTAGATCTGTTTTAACAGCCACCAAACGGTCTCCATATATTTGGGCTCATAGGTGATATAGGGGTCGTCCATATCTACCCAGAAGCCAATTCGTTCCGTCATATCATTCCAGGCATCCGTATAGCGCATGACCGCTTTTCTACAGGCAGCATTGTATTCTTCTATGCTGATCTTCTTCCCGATATCATCTTTGGTGATCCCCAATTCCTTTTCAACACCCAGTTCAATCGGCAGGCCATGGGTATCCCAGCCAGCTTTTCGTTTTACCCGAAAGCCCTTCATGGTTTTAAATCTCGGAAAGATGTCTTTGATCGTCCGGGCCATGACATGGTGGATGCCAGGCATCCCGTTCGCAGATGGTGGTCCTTCGTAAAAGACATAGTCGGGCCCACCTTCCCGGCTGTGCATACTTTTTTCAAAGATCTGCTCAGCATTCCAGAAGTGCAGTACCCGTTTTCCTATTTCTGGAAGATCAAGGCCTTTATATTCCGTAAAACGCTTGGTATTCGCCACCGTCTCAATCGATTTAAGAGCGCAAAATTAGTGAATTTCAAAGGGATGGGAAAGGGTATGTTTCAACGATTTCTATATCCTCCGACATCTTTTTAGTCAGACTCACCGTATCTCTATAGAAGTCTAAGTAAACACTAAACAATTTTATTATGAAAAAAGTTCTCATGGGGGTCATTTTAATGATGGCCCTAAGTATGTCTTTCGTATCCTGTAAAGGCTGCGTTGATAAAGCTGCCGATGCTACAGAAGAAGCTAGTGATGCTGCCGGTGATGCAATGGAGGAAGCTGGTGACGCTCTTGATGAAGCTGGTGACGCAATTGAAGCTGCCGGTGAAGCCGCTGCTGGTGCTGTAGATGCGGCACAGGAAGCTGGTGATGCTGCAATGGATGCCGCCGGAGAGGCTGCTGATGCTGCTAAAGAAGCTGGTGAAGATGCTGCTAATAAAGTAAAAAAGGCTGCCGAAGACGTTAAAGAAGCTGTCAAAGACAGTATCGGATAACGAAGAATTCAACACGAGTTCCCCGATCCCGTCCTAAGCAGGCGGGATCTTTTTTTGCCTAAAATTTAAGGTGAAGTCCCAGGATAAAATTAAATCCGCTAGCGGCGATCCCGGAAGAGTACGATCGGTATCGCTGGTCTGTAATATTCTCAAGTGTCGCACTGATCCGGGCAGTCGGACTTACTTGCCACTGCGATCTTATATTCAAAGTATACCAGGAAGGGGAATACGGATTTCCATCGGTATCTACCGCATATAGAAAGGGTTTGCGCTGTTCCGTCAAAGCCAGGTCATCAAAGGCAATTTCCCCATTATAGTTCAGGAAAAAATCAGTCTGAATTCCCTGCTTTTTCCAGATCAAATGCAAGTCGCCAAAGGTGGGCGCCGCATGCCTGGCCGGAGTGTCAACTCCACTATCGTCCTCTTCAATCCCATCTGTAAAAGTTAGATTCCCTTTGAGTGAAAGCGTTTGGGAAAGCATAGCATCCAGGCCTATTTCAAAACCATAGACATAGGCACGTGCTGCATTCTGAATGGCCTGTACATTGCTGAGTTCGCCGTTGTAGATAATCTGACTCTGGCCATTAAAAGTAAAATCCCTTCGCACCAAAGCATCCACTAAATATGTATAAAAAGCAGCGCCTTTCAGCACCACTTTATCATTAAAATTCTTCATGATCCCAAACTCTGCATTGTACGCATACTCAGGTAACAGATCCGGGTTAGGTACTACAACAGAACCGGGTTCAGAATCAAAGATCTTGCCTACGTCGTCAATATTCGGACTCCGGAAACCCGTACTTCCATTCAGGGTGATCTGCCAATCTGCTTTTGGAAACCAGCTCATCCCGATACTCCCGGTAAGCGCTCCATTTTCCACACGGGTATCTGTAAAGGGAAAGGAGTAAAAAGTGGTGTCAAAATCTGCTAAAAGCCAGACATGGCTATAGCGCAATCCCCCCAGTAAACTAAGATTGGGTTTTAGTTGGAATTCTCCACTGATATAGCCGGCCAAGGATTGCCAACTGGAGCCATCCGGGTAGCGGGAAGGTGCATCGGCCAAGCCTCCGGTTTCAACATTCAGACTGCTGCCTTCAGAACCCACTTTATTAAAGATGTATTCAGTCCCGTAATACAAGCGGAGGTTGCCCAGTTTCTTATTCTCAAAATCCAGGTTCGCAGAAACTACATCTACCTTTTCGGCGGTTCGGTTCAAAATAGCGTCCCCAAAATCCCGGTCGTTTCTACTCTCTTCAAATTGCTGATAGGCCAGGGTTAATTTTATGCCATCATAGAATTTACTACGGCCTTTTTTGTACACCTGAAAATTGCTCATAAACCATTTCTGCGGACCGTAGTACCAATCTGCAGATAGCAAGCCATCTCCTGCATCGTTCGGCCGTATCAAACGGTCATATCTGGAGTACGAAGAGGTCTTAGAAAAATAGAATCCCAGGTCATAACGCCAATTATTATTGGGTTCATAGGCGATCTTTTGCATTAGGTTCACTTGGTCATAGGCCGTAGGGCGTTGTTTTTGTGGGTTCGAATTGGCCACGAGTTGGTCCGTCCCGTTGATCGGAAGCACATAAAAGCGTCTCAAATATTCATCCGGACCGTGACTTCCCATTCGCAGGTCGCCAAAATTATTGAAGGAGGCCGAAGTGTAGAATGCCAATTTCTTTTTCCCCACATTCACATCGGCATGAACGGTCTGTTCCCCATTTCCGGAAGCAAAACGGTAGTTGGCATTTCCATGGAGTACCAAGCTATCCTGTTCTGCAAACTGAGCCGGGCGGGTCATAAAATTCATGACGCCCCCAATGGCATCACTTCCGTAGATCACTGAGCCCGGGCCAAAGATCACTTCTGTACTGGCGATGGAATACGGATCAATGGAGATCACATTCTGCAAATTCCCGCCACGGAAAATGGCATTATTCATACGCACCCCATCTACTGAAAGTAATAATCTATTCGTGGCAAAGCCCCTTATCATCGGGCTGCCACCTCCAAGCTGACTCTTTTGTACAAATACCTGACCGCTGTTTTGCAAGAGGTCGGCTGCGGTTTGCGGATTGGTAAAGGCAATATCTCGTGCCGTAATAGAGGCCACTTTTTGAGGGATATCTTTCTTCTGTTGTTCCCATTTAGAAATACTCATCACCACTTCATCCAGCTGCTGCGGATCCAGCATCAAATAGACCGTTCCGTTCCGTTTATCAATCTGGTTTTTTGTCGTCTCCCACAGCTGGTAGCCCATCAGGTGAAAGGTGATCTTCTCATTACGGTCAAAGACATCGAGTTGTGCCTTGCCATCAAAATCGGCGAGCGCAGTTTTGGATTTATCCTTATTATAAATGGCGACATTCCCCAAAAGATCGCCTGTATCAATATCCACAATGCGGACTTCCTGGGCTGATGCCCCCCATAGAAATAACAGGAAGATTAAAACTAGGCGGTTGTTCATGTCAGCTAAATACTTCGTGCAATACGGCAAGCGACTTCGGTTGGTTAAAACCCTGCAAATGTACTTCAAAATAGGAGAGCAAATGATCCAAAAGATCACGGCGTTCCTGCTTGCTTAGTTGTACATTTTTTAGTGCCTCAAAATTCGTACCCAAGAGGGTTTTGAAGTGCACTAATTCTTCTCCCTGGATCCCGGGATGGATCCCGGCTTCCTTGCTAAATACACCTTCCACCAGGTCAAAATAAGAATTAGACATCCCGGATGTATCGGGATAAAACCCCAGGTATTTAGTAAGCTGCATCAAAAATACCAGGTGAAAGTTTACCACTTCTTCATGGGCGTCCAGCCATTGGAGGGAGCTTGCTATATAGTCAAACAGGGGTTCATTTTTCTCCTGTTCCCGTATCGACTTAGTCAATACTTCCGAGAGGAATAAGACAATGGCCTGTTTTGTCCAATGAGTGGGCAGGCTGGCATAGGGCACACTAATCCTGGCTTCCCGTATATAATGCATCTCGGCCTTCTCCCTGTGGCTCACCACAAGCTCTAATTGCGTCAATGGCTGAAAGTAGGCCGATTTTAACTTGCCTCTTCTGGACTTCAACACCCCTTTGACCATATAGGTTTTGAGTCCGGCCGCACGGGTAAAGATCCGCACGATCAAACTGCTGTCGCCATACTTGAGCGACGAAAGAACGATCCCCAGGGTAGTCATGGTCATGGCCGTGGTTTATACAAAGATACCCCGTAGCGTCCGTATAGTAGAACAAAGCTCACTATACGATCTGCTACAGGGTACTAATTCTCGAATTATATTTTTGAAAATACCTTTAGATCACCCCCT
>JAOTYW010000135.1 GCA_029861705.1 Flavobacteriaceae bacterium | reverse complement strand
CAAAGTGCAGATCCCCTTTACACGACAAAAGGATGGCACATACAAGGCTAATGCAGTTCTTGCTCTGGGAACTATTGGCTTTGGGATCAATGCCTATGACCGGCAGGACCTGGCAACTAATAGGAACGGACTCTTTGCTGTTGAACAAAAAGTAAATGGACAAGTTATTACTCAATACGATTTTGAGTCATTTTCATTTTCCGAAACCCGCTATATTAACACCTTTATTGATTACGATCATTTTGGACGGCACAGACAGCGTATTCAGCTGTTTTATTTATCTGAAGGGAATGAATTAGGAATATACAATACGCTGGTTAATGAAGGCAAACTGCAGGTTGAAGCAGGCCGCAACTATGAAGTTGAGATAAAACTCACGGATGTCAAGGGCAATGAAACAAAATTGATCATCCCTGTTGAAGGTCGTAATAGCACAATGCAGCAAGTAGCTAAGAAGACGCCTTCAGGTCAGTTTATCAAAGCATCCAAACCCAATAATTTTGATCTGAAAGGTGCCAGAGTTTATTTTCCGGCAAATACCTTTTACAAGGATTTTTATGCGAACCTGATCCCTGGAAAGGATACCGTTACCGTTCACAATAATAGAATCCCTGCTCATAAGAATTACACCCTCACTTTTGATATGTCGGCCTACCCTGAGTCGGAACGCAAGAAGATGTTTATTGCCAGGTTGGATAGAAAGGGGAAGCCTGAATTTATGAAAACCTATAAGCGAGGGAACACTTTTACCACAAGGACACGAAGCCTGGGTACCTTTACATTGGCCAAGGATACACTGGCACCTTCTATAAGGGCAAAAAATTTTAAGGACAAGCAATGGCTTACCAATTACCACTACCTCAGCTTACAAATTTCAGATGATCTAAGCGGGATAAATACGTATTCTGCCACGCTTAACGGACAGTGGATCCTTATGGAATATGAACCAAAGACCAGAACCATTACGTATAACTTTGATGATAAGATTCTGAATACTACCCAATGCGACTTAAGGGTAGAAGTGACGGACAACGTAGGTAATACTACTTTATTCAGAAGTGTCTTTTTCAGGAAATAGGAAAATATGAGATTGGAATCATTCTTTATTATTAGTTTTTTAATGGTAGGCCTATCTGGGTACGGCCAGAAGAATATCTATGAAAGTGGCCGCTTTAAGGAGCTTAGCAAAGATCACAAGGAATTAGCCATTATCCCTTTTATCACCCATCTGGATCTGAATGAAAATATTTCCAGGAAAGAGTATTTGGAGTTGGAGGAAAAGGAAGGATATGAAGTTCAGAATGCCCTGGAAACCTATTTCGGCAGAGGGAATAAAAGAAAAAAGTTTTCGGTTGAATTTCAGAATATCAAGAATACCAATGCCATCCTTCGCCAGAACAATATCACTTATAAGAATATCGACACCTATACCATAAAGCAATTGTGCAAGTTGCTGGAAGTAGATGGGATCATCAGTGGGAATATGGATCTCACCATTTTGCTATCCAAAGGCGTGCCTACGAATTTCAACTTTATGGATTATATAACAGGGCAATCCGATTACGGTCGGATCGGTATCAAGATCAGCGACGGTGCTACCGGTAAATTGCTCTGGAAATACGAAAAGGAGATCAATAAAAAATCGGGTCGCAATACAATTGAGCTTATTGATAAGATGATGAAGAAAGCCACCAGGAGATTTCCCTATGAGAAGGAGCGATTATAAGCGATTAGCTTTCTACAAATTCCTTTAGCACTCCAATGGTATAATCTATTTCTTCCTTTGTATTGAATTTGGAAAAAGAGAATCTCAGGGAGGGAATGGCCATTTCTTCTTCCGTAAGAATCTCTGAGAGGACATGTGATCCGTTTGAACTCCCCGATTGGCAGGCACTACCTTTGGAACATGCAATGCCTTTGAGGTCGAGATGAAACAGAAGCATCAACGCTTTCTTTTGCGGGATCGGCAACCTGAGATTTACCATCGTATAAGTGCTATTCTCCATGTCTCCTGAAAGACCATTAAAAGCGATGCCAGGAATTGCTTTCTTTATTTCTTTTATAAAATGCGCTTTGAGTCCTTTCACATAATCCGATTCTTCCTCCAGTTTGTCATAGGCTGCTACGAATGCACATTCCAGACCAACAATGTTGTGGTAGGGTTCTGTGCCTGCTCTGTAACCCCGCTCCTGTGCACCACCTACGATCATGGGCTTAATTCCTGAATTCTTTCGAATAAAAGCGAAACCGATCCCTTTTGGGCCGTGAAATTTATGGGCTGCTGCAGTAATGAAGTCAATAGGAATGTCTTCCAGATCCCAGCTGTAATGACCTATAGATTGTACAGTGTCTGAATGAAAAAGGGCACCGTACTGCTTGCACATCAGGGCTACTGCTTTAATATCAAGCATGTTTCCTATCTCGTTATTGATATGCATCAGGCTAACCAGGGTATTCTCGTTGTTCTTCAAAGCCTCTTCCAGCTCATCAAGATTAACAGATCCTTTTGCATCCACCTCCAAAAAGATCACATGTGTGCCGTATTCTTTCTCAAGATCCTCGACAGTGTGCAAGACAGCGTGATGTTCTATACGCGATGTGATAATAGTCTTTACGTTCATATCGCGAACGGCACAGCGCAGGATCATATTGTCTGCCTCAGTCCCCCCGGAAGTAAAAATGATCTCAGAAGGCTGGGCATTCAAAATTTTGGCAATTGTTTTACGGGCATGCTCCACCCCACTTTTGGCCGTACGACCATATCCATGTGTCGATGAAGGATTTCCAAAACATTGGCTGAGCGCTTCGTGCATACACGCCACAACCTCTTTTCTTACCGGCGTAGTCGCCGCATTATCCAGATATACTTTAGCCATTTGGCAACAACATAAATGTGGCAGCTAATGTACAAGAAATTGACCTATTTGGATATGATTTTTGATACATATATTCCGTGATTATCAATTTTCGGCTACCTTTGGATCCATGAGAAAATGGCTTGGCATACCCCTGCTTTTTACCTTTCTGGCCTGCAACGACGGCGACCTGCAAATTAGTGTGATCGACTTTGACACCGCAACGGTACAGTATTGCGATACCCAGCTATCTACTTCAACCACCTTCTTTTTTAAATTGAATTCAGAAGAAGCCCTCATCCTGGAACTGCAATCGGATTTACTTAAAAATGAAATCACGACCGAGGATATCAGCAGCAATATCCCCGGGCAGTCTAAAGTCACATACAGGACGTTTGATGGCTCTGTTTCAAGCGATTACTTCTGCAGCAACATTCCTCCGGCTAGTCCAAAAGTGGTTGAAGATATTTTAGCAGAAAATGGTCAGGTCGTTATTAGTACCCTGCGTAATGAAACCGATACTACCTTATTTGAGCATACTATTTCCATGCAAAATCTGAGTTTGATCAATGAAAAAGGGGAACGTATTACCGATCTCACTACCATAGATTTCGGGACTATTACCACATCTAACTAAGGAAAAATTCACTGTTATTTTATACGGAGGCATAGAGATATTCCTAAAAATTTATACTAAATTTCAAGTCTATTACACGAGATGAATAGTATCATTCTTCATTTGGCCATCTTCACCGAGCAGAATATGTTACCCTGCATGAGCAAAACATTATTTGACGTAGATTGCCCGGGTTGTGGCTTGCAAAGGTCTATTGCGTTTTTATTAAAAGGTGAGTTCATTGAAGCCTTTAAAATGTACCCTGCCATTTACGGTATGATCCTACTCTTCTCCTTTCTGATCTATGATCACTTTTTTAAGGCAAAATATTCAAACAAAATCACCATGTTCCTTATGATCCTGACCGTGGCCATGATCTTGATCAACTATTTTTTAAAATTTATTTAAACCAATTACCAATATGGACCAGCAAAAATTACCTAATGTAACCTTAGCCATAGTACTCTCCTGTTTAGGATTTGTCTGTTGTTGTTTTTATGGACTTCCGGCAGTTATTCTTAGTGGCATATCCCTCATTGTACTGAATAACGACAAGAAAAAATATATTGCTGATCCGGAGAAGTACAGCAATTATAGTACTTTCAAAACGGCTCGTATTATTTCTATAATTGTCATGGTCATAGGCGTCATCTATCTGGCTTTTGCTATTTACAAGATAATACAGCTTGGAGGTATAGACGGGATGATGGAAGAAGCATGCCGTGCGTACGCAGATGCAGGTATTGAAATGCCTTTCTGTGACTAATAGGACACCAATTATTAAATAAGTAACATGAATCAAGAATCACTACCCGGGGCCAGTACAGCTCTTACAATGGGAATTATATCAGTAGTAGGTGCCTTGGTATGCTGCGGACCGTTTGCTGCGATCTTTAGCATCATAGGCTTAAATAATGCAAAGAAAGCCCGTTTGGCTAATGAGGAGGCGCCTGGTCAATATGCGGGAATCGAAAGTGCAAATACCGGCAGGATCCTTTCCTATGTCGGGCTGGCATTATCGGTGATCATGCTGATCTTCCTAATCCTCTATTTTGGGGTGATCATGGCATTGATCGCATCCGGGGAGTTCCAGGATGATTGGTAAATAATTGTTTCCCGTTTAATTGGCTACTTCACTCATGAATTTGAGTCGGTATAGACGTAGTTCTTCGTCATCATATTCGCCATCGAACTCATCCATGGCAGTTTGAATATTGTCTGTTTCCGATTCCAGGAAGTATTCATGGATCTCTTCTTGCTGGTCTTCATCCAAGATCTCATCGACCCAGTAGCCGATATTGAGCTTAGTCCCACTAAATACGATCTGCTCCATAGTTTTTACCAGATCAGGGATCTGCATGCCTTTAGCAGAGGCGATATCACTGAGAGGTAGCTTGCGGTCAATATTTTGTATGATGTACAATTTCAGCGCAGAGTTTGCCCCAGTACTTTTTACAACAAGGTCATCTGGCCTGACAACATCATTTTCCTCTACATAGGTGGAAATAAGTTTCAGAA
This sequence comes from Flavobacteriaceae bacterium, assembly GCA_029861705.1. Lineage (GTDB taxonomy): Bacteria > Bacteroidota > Bacteroidia > Flavobacteriales > Flavobacteriaceae > HDS-28. Next base: position 2,652 of record JAOTYW010000135.1, on the reverse strand, counting down.
AAGGTTGCCCATATTTCCTGGCTTTCCCTTCTCCTACCCCATGGATATTGAGCAACTCATTTTGTGAAATTGGATATTTCAAGGCCATATCTTCCAGGGATGGATCTTGAAATACAACATAAGGCGGTATATCCATTTTCTTTGCTTCTGCCCTTCGAAGATCTTTTAACAGTTTCAGCAAATTAGAATCGGCAACAGCTCCATTACTTTTAGCCGCAAGGACTATGGCATCTGTTGTTTCCTGATTATAAACATGGTCCTTAGTCATCATAAAAGACGTAGGTGATCCAAGGAATTTTTCCCCATCTGCAGTTAGATGCAAGATCCCATATTGTTCGATTTCCTTCCGGAGCAGACCAGCCACCAGGACTTGCCTGATCAGGGCCATCCAATAATTCTTATTGTGCTCATTACCACAGCCAAAGAAATCTTTTTCATTCGTCTTGTGTGAAGCTATCAAGGCATTTGTGGCTCCTATCAAGGTATTTACGATCTCTTTAGACTTAAATTTTTCATTTGTGCCACGGATCACATTCAATAACTTGACTACATTGTCTTTTGCTTCCTCCTTTTGTTTAGGATTTCGGGCATTATCATCCATATCTGCCCCATCCCCATTAACTGCATCAAACTCTTCTCCAAAATAATGAAGGATGAATTTTCTTCTGGACATAGAGGTTTCAGCATAGGCCACGATCTCCTGTAGCAATGCATTTCCTATCTCCTGCTCCGCCACAGGTTTCCCCGACATAAATTTTTCTAATTTCTCTACATCCTTATAGGAATAGAACGCCAGGCAATGACCTTCTCCCCCATCCCGACCTGCTCTCCCGGTTTCCTGATAATAACTTTCGATGCTTTTTGGGATATCGTGGTGGATGACAAAGCGAACATCCGGTTTATCGATACCCATGCCAAAGGCAATGGTGGCCACAACAACATCAACATCTTCCATCAGGAACATATCCTGGTATCTGGCGCGTGTCTTTGCATCAAAACCGGCATGATAGGGAACAGCGCTAATACCGTTGACCTGAAGGACATTGGCTATTGCTTCCACTTTCTTTCGACTAAGGCAATAAAGGATTCCTGATTTTCCGGAATTCTTTTTTACAAAACGAATAATGTCTGCTTCTACATTTTCTGTTTTGGGCCTGACTTCATAAAAAAGATTAGGTCTATTGAAGGAAGCCTTGAAAAGCTTTGCATCGTTAATTGATAAGTTTTTTAGAATATCCTCCTGCACTTTTGGTGTGGCGGTAGCTGTAAGCCCGATGATAGGTATTCCATCTCGTAACTTATCCACAATAATCCTCAAGTTGCGATATTCTGGTCGAAAATCATGTCCCCATTCAGATATACAATGTGCTTCATCTACAGCGACAAAGCTTACGTGTACAGTTCTAAAAAATTCGATGTATTCTTTTTTGGTCAATGATTCTGGGGCCACATATAACAATTTGGTCACCCCATCGGTAATATCGGCCATTACCTGTTTCACTTCCCCCTTGGTCAGTGATGAATTCAGGACGTGTGCGATGCCGTGTTCTTCAGAAACGCCGCGAATGGCATCTACCTGGTTTTTCATCAGGGCAATAAGCGGAGAAACCACAATAGCAGTTCCATCCATAATAAGCGCGGGTAATTGGTAACATAAAGATTTCCCTCCGCCAGTTGGCATAACTACGAAGGTATTCTTACCATCAATTACATTTTTAATTACTTCTTCCTGGAGCCCCTTGAATTGGGAAAATCCGAAATATTTCTTCAACGACTCACGAAGATCAATTCCATTAGAAATCATTCGACTATATTATCATAACATTTGTAAACCTGAAGTCTCTTATTTACTGTATTTACGTCTTAAAGATTTGATGGTTGGTAAGTGGTAAAGACAATACAGCTAGTAGGTTACTTTGAAAACGCTATAAAATTAGATTACGTACTTTTGTTTCTTAAATATAAACAATCTTTTCGTTTGGTTTTAATTTTTAACCAAAATATAAACGTCGGCATATAAGTCCTAAGTATTCCTTGAGTAAAAGCACTTCCATTTTAGCACTGGCGCAGAAAACGATCGCACATCAAAGCGCAGCCATCGGAGAACTGAATTCACAGCTAACCGAAGCCTTTGCAGATGCAGTACAATGTATCTATAAAAGCCAGGGCCGCATTATTATTAGTGGGATCGGTAAAAGTGCCATAATTGCCTCAAAGATCGTGGCAACCTTCAATTCTACGGGAACCCCTGCCATATTCATGCATGCAGCGGATGCCATACACGGTGATTTAGGGATCATTCAGCAAGATGATGTAGTGATCTGCATCTCTAAAAGTGGCAATACCCCAGAGATCAAAATGCTGGTCCCTTTAATTAAACAAGGGGGTAACAAATTGATTGGCATGACGGGTAATTTGAAATCCTTCCTTGGGGAACAGTCCGACTTCCTCCTCAACACTGCCGTTGAAAAAGAAGCCTGTCCAAATAATCTGGCCCCTACGACCAGCACAACAGCTCAATTGGTGATGGGCGACGCCCTTGCCATTTGCCTTCTGGATCTGCGCGGATTCAGCGAACAGGATTTTGCGAAATTCCATCCGGGCGGAACACTGGGCAAAAAATTGTACCTGAGGGTTAGCGATATTGCTGGA
>JAOTYW010000134.1 GCA_029861705.1 Flavobacteriaceae bacterium | reverse complement strand
TTCCAGGGCTGCCTCATTTTTACCATTTTCTTCCAGGATGTATGCAAGCCCTTTCATTAAGACCGGGTTGCTGCTAATTTTAGCTTTATTTTCCTCCAGGATCATAGCAGCCATTTGCTCGCCATTGCTCCGGGATGCGAAATTAGCGTACATATCCATAAAGAAATAAGGCGAAGCAGCATATTGGGCCCGATACTTCTCATATACACTCACTGCCCCATCTAATTGGCGTGCTTTATTGAGTTCGGTCAGATACGTAGGCTCATCCTCCATTAACTCCTCGGGGGCAGGTACATCTTCCTTGATATAATTATTACGCAAACGCGCCAGATCTGTCGTCTTCGACAAGGCCGCCTGTCCGGCAACAGTATTAATAATGACGACCCCACCTCCTCCTGCTAGGCCATATCTCGCATTGAAGGCAAGGGAAGATACAATGGCCATCCTTTTTATATTATCTACATTTAGCCAGAGTGGGGTATCGGTAAAGATCTGCCCATCGATATCATAAATTGCCACTCTTGGATTTCCTACCGATCCAATGCCCCGAACTGTGATATAACCGCCACGCTGACAATCACCCACTGCCCAAACGCCTGTAAAGCGATTTCTGACTACATCAAGAATGCACACTCCTACAGAGGAAATATCATCCCCCGAAACGACACGTACCCTGCCCGGGGCAGTCCGAGCATCCAATATCCCATATGCCGTTCTTATTAACTGAGGATTAACGCGATAATCCATGGCCAGTTCCTGTTGGGATCTGCGATGGCTTTTTGTCACTGTAATCCCATCCAATTTCTGGACATCAGGGATCATGGTCAGGTTTAGGAATTGGGTAACATCCTCTACCTGTATCTTATACTCCTTCATCCCGGTGTACGTATAGCGGAGGACATCTCCCGATACAGCCTGGATACTGTATTGACCCTCAGCATTTGTAAATGTGCTATTGTCTGAATCCCCCACACGAATCTGGACATCCTGAAGCGGGTTTTTCCCATCTGAGATCTTGCCTGAGACGATCCTGCTTTCCTGTGCCGAGATTCCAAGAGCGCAGAAGAATGCTATTACTGTAATCAGATGTTTCATTTTTCTGCAGGTATTTAAATGGGGTTACCGAGAAACCGGCAACCCCATTATTCTTATTTTAATTACTGATTAACGAAGTACGACACTGCTGCCGTTCGATATTGAAAATAGTTCTTGATTGATGTCTTGCATATGAAGTTTAAAAACTTTCACTTCTTTCCGCTGCGAGACACTCCCGTAGTTATGATAAATTGTAGCTTTCAAATAGGTCGGGGATAAACTCATATTGCCATGGTATTTGGCATTTACCTTCCAGGTTCCGGGTAGGGATCCGTCCATTAGGTATTCTGATGAACTAAAGCCATTTTCTTTTTCAGTCATCAGCAGCTCATCATTACTTGCAAGTGTATGCTTCCAGGTAAAATGCTGGTTGCCCGGATTTACAAACTGAAGTTCGAACTCGGCATCTCCGTCATTCCATTCAAAGACAAAGCGCGTGCCTGCGAAATCCTCATCTACTACAAAAAGATCATCAGCTCCTTCTCCTGAGACAACTTCATTCTTAAATAAGCTCAAAAGATTATTGTATTCCCGGTTAATAATTGGATCAAATGCTGTGCTGTCCTTGCGCAGGATCTCCGTATCCTTCATATAGGCATAGCGATTATAGATCGCCGCTGCTTGCTTGTAATTTCTGAGATCACGGTAGCTATTTGCAAGATCCATATAGGATTGTCCGTATTGCGGGCGCAATGTATATATGGTTTTATACACCTCATTGGCCTTTGCATGGCGCCCCTGGGATTCATAATTATAGGCCAGGGCTTTCAATAAGACCGGATTGCCTTCAAAAAGACCAAAATTCTGCTCTATGATCTCATCAGCGAAAGCCACATTATTTCGCTGATTGTAGAAGTAGCCATAGGTATCCAGGATAAAATGCGGCGATCTTCTATACTTCAGGTAGTATTCGTCAAAAGTTAACTTAGCATCTTCCCCTGATGTGCTTTTATGGAGCTCTTTTAAGTATGTCGGCCAATTTGCCCGGATCTGTTCTTCAGACAAGGCAGGAGTAGCATAATTATTTCTCAGTTTGGCAAAGTCTGTTATTTTATTTGAAACTGCTGTTCCTGTATATGTGTTGATCACAATGACCCCACCTGTACCAATATTGCCGTACTGTGTAACAGTGGCAAAATTATTTAATACAGCGATCCTTTTAATATTTTTTATGTCAAGCCATATGGGGGGTTGGGTGAAAATCACACCATCAACATCAAATATGGCAGCTCTTGGATTATTTATAGAATGTGTTCCCCTGATGAATACAGATCCATCCCGATCTACTTCCGTTACCGAAGTTGGTATTTGAGAAGAAAAATCAACATTCTGGTCCCGCCCCGAAATCCTGGAAAAAGCGGTTGCCTCTCTCAGGGATGGACCTCGGGCAGAAAGACAATCTCCATAAACTATGACTCCCGGAAACTCATTTTTGAGAACATCAAGTATACAAATACCCACTGCATTGATCTCACTCTCACTCCTGAATCGAATATTTCCAGGAGCCCGGTCTGCATCAATATACCCATAGGCCGTGCGTATGATATTTGGGTTCACCCGATACTCCAGTTCCATATCTTTTTGAGATTTACGACTACTTCCAACGATCACAACCTCCTCCAACTCCTGCACATCCGGCGCCAATGAGATATTCAGATAGCGTGTTACATCCTCTACAAGAATGCGGACAGGTTTCATTCCCTGATAGCCATATCGAATAACATCTCCAGGTTTTGCCGAGACCATATATCGGCCTTTATCATCCGTAGTAGTTTCATCTCCTGTGCTCTCTACAGTAACAGATACATTAGAGAGTGCAACACGTCCGTCATTCACTGTGCCGCTTATAGTTTTAGATCGATCCTGAGCATATCCGATAGTCCCAATAAGGACCATTAAGAAGAGTACTTTTTTCATAGTTGTATCTTTTTTAGCTCTTTGAAGATACTCAATTATGCATATTGGACCTCTAAATCAAATGTTAAATTAGGTCGCAAGACTCGGGTAGTATTGAAAATATGCGAGAGGAACAAAGTGTTCAATTCGTCAATGAGACAAGTAAAACTGACCTGAGTATTCCACTATTTAGCTATTCTGTCTGACCTTTAATAAGTAAGAGTTCTGTTTGTCTGCCATTCACGTATCGGAAGCCATTTTCCCCATAAAACCCGGCCTCTTCCAACATAATGCGAATATCACGATCCCATTCCGGAACGTGTACAGTCGTATTCAATTCAATGGCGTAAGAAGTGTTATAATTCAGCGGGTAACTCTCACCATCGTCCTTCATGACCCCTGCCTGGGCATCCCACATGCCTATGGTCGTTCCCGCAGAATGACCATATGTGCCTAGTGGATGGGTGTAAATAGACGGGATCAGTCCCTGCTCTCGTGCTTGACCCAGCGCATTAGCGAGTATCTGGTTACCCGTAAGTCCTTTGATCATATTGGTAGTCAGGTAATCCTGAACCTTGTTACCATCTTCAAGTGCTTTGACCAAAAAGTCTGGAGCCGCAGTTTCTCCAGGTTTTAAGACATAAGCTAGCTCCTGGCAATCTGTATTGAGTCGTAGATACGATATTCCAAAATCACAGTGCAAAAGATCGCCCGGCATTATGACTTCCTGCTCCGGTCTATTCGAGAACGAATACAGATGTCCTTCCAGTTCTTTACTGCTACGTTGAATATCGACGGAAGGGTGAAACCAGGTTTCAAGGCCCAGGTCTGTTACTTTTTGTCGGAACCACCATTCAATATCTGTAGTGGTCGTGGTTCCCGGTTTAATCACGGCATTTGAAAAAGCTTCAGCTATGATATCATGCGTGATCTGTACCATTTCCTCAAAGATCTTCATCTCACTGGGAGTACGCGTTTCTATCCAGCCTACGGCCAACTTTTCAGCAGTGGTAACTCTAGATTTATATGCCTCCGGAAGATAATCCATAAACTCATCGTAGTCCGTTTTGTCAAGCCCGTCAGCTATATTGTGGTCTTTCGAATAATTCAACCCTATGACTGAAGGTTCCCGTTCCGCGATAATTTCAATAAGCCTTTTCCATTGATCGGGTTCATTTTCCTTATCCCAGGCAGAGGTGATACTCTTGCCCACATTATACCGGGCCACTGCTAATTTTTCGAGGGTGTCCTTTGCTTTGTTCCGATAAAAAACAAGGATCGTCCTCCTTCTGGCATTCAGCCAGGTCGCCGGGAGCATCGTACGCAATACAGGATCTTCATTATACTCCCTTGAGATCAGGACCCACATATCAATTCCTGCATTGTCCATCAATGCGGGCAACACAGTTTTAAAACGTTCTTCAAGGAGATTGTCAACTACCTCAGCGCGATCCTTTTCAGCCAGGATCTGAGCCTGAATATGGGTGACTATTGATAAAAATAAAGAAGCAAAAAGTAAGAAACTTCGAGAATTGGACATTGTACACCTATTTTAAATTAAGGTGCTCCAAGGTAGTATTTCTGTCGATTTTTCCCGAATCATTACGGGGAATTTCTGTGATTGCCCTTAATTCCCGTGGTTTTTCAAATGCGTCTAATGCATCTATTGATTCCAGGATTTTAGCATATTTGTCTATCGAGTCTTTTGTTTCAACAATCCCAAGGACACGTTCACCCAATTGAGGGTCGGGGACACCTATCACTACTACTTCGCATTGAAATGCATCCCGCAGGATAGCTTCAACATACTCGGGGTGGACTTTAACAGCTCCGCTATTAATCACATGGTCTATTCGTCCTTTCCAGCTAAATTCTTTATTGTTGAGTAATGTCACAACATCATTCGTCACCCACTTATGAAGGTCCAGGTGCGATGCTGTTACCACAAGGCATGAGCGCGCATCTGTTTCGAATTCAATACCCGGTAAAGCCGTAAAAGTTTCTTCAGCAAATCCGGAAAGTGTATGATTCAATTTCTTAACTGCCACATGGGTCAGGGTTTCCGTCATCCCATAGGTTTCATAAATATTTGTTCGCACTTCCGATATTTCGCGTATCAGCTCTTGTGATACAGGGGCTCCACCAACGATCAATTGATCTATTTGATCTAATTGCTTTACAGAAGCTTCAAGTTGCATCGGCACCATGGCAGTAAAGTCGAACTCTCTTTCATATGGGATTGGTGTAGATATAGGCGCTACAAAGTGAAGATCCAGCCCCAGTACCATGGCGCGTACTATCATCATTTTACCTGCGATATAATTTGCTGGCAAACACATCAATACAGATTGACCCGGGGAGAGCTCGAAATAATCCCCTGTGAGTTTGGCCGAGGCGACCAATTGTTGTCTGGTAAATGTTTGCAATTTAGGAGTCCCCGTAGTTCCCGAAGTCTTTACAGTTATTGTATTGGAATCATTTAGCCAATCCATAAGAAAATCCCCGATCACTAATTCAAAAGGGTCCCCCTCTTTTATCAGGCTATAGGCGGCATCCATCAAGGTGCTCGCATTATGTGAAAAACCATTTAAGGTAAACTTAGGATGTAGTAGGCTCGTCTGTTCTATCATCGTTTAGTAGGTTAGTATCGTTTTGAGGAACTTGTACAGGGCCTGTAAGCCTGTCTTTCCAATTCTTCCAGTCATATCGGAAAGAAAAGAAAATGAGGAGTAAGGGGTAAATAACTAATACCGGTATTAAAACATCCCAACCCAGTTCTGGTTCTGAAATATCGCGGAAAAGTGAATGTGTTTGAAATGCTGTCCAATCGGCTGTTACAAGGATCGCAGCTGTAAGATTATTAGCTGCATGAAAGCCCAGGGCTAATTCCAATCCGTCGTCCATCAGGGTTAAAATCCCTAAAAACAGTCCTGTTCCTATATAGAATACCATGATCCCCATTCCCATCTTTTCTACTTCCGGGTTAAAAATATGTAGCAGGCCAAAAAAGAGAGATGTTGCCAGCAAAGGTATCCAGCGTTTACCCGTAAGTGTACCTAATCCCTGCATGAGGTATCCCCGCATAAAGTATTCCTCAAAACTCGTTTGTAATGGAATGAGAATTACGGCAATTAAAGCGAGGGTAAGAAAGGGTATAAGATCGAAATTAAAAACGTAGTCCTCTGGTGCTAATTGTACATCAATAATAATGAATAATGCAGACACAAAAGTCCATGTAATAAAAGCAAAAAAGATACGCTTCCAGTCTATTTTGGAGCGTGCTGTTGTCAATGACAACCAGGATTGCTTATGAAGAAATTTGACAACCAGGTAGAGTCCTAACAGCCCAATGGCAAAAGTGATAAGCATCAGGAATAAAAACAGATTTGATCCAAGCATGCGCGACATGCCTTCAATGTCCATTGGCATATTGCCACTCTCCAAAGAACGAGAGAATAAAGCCGCCCCTAATGGGATGGCTCCTATAATTTGCCAGACAAAAAAAACGGCTATGAATCCAAGAATGTAGCGCCAGGCATCGTGTTTGCCTTTAAATCCTTCTTCTATATACATTATGTGGTTAGTGTTTGAATGTCCCAGGACATGTCAGGATCATAACGTAAATATGACCCTTCCACATGCAATGGTGATGTAAAGTTATTTGTAAATAAGCCACCAGTGCCTAATCCCTGTGGCATTGTGATGCCAAGATCAGCTGCCCATTGGGCAATGGCATTAAGTCCAATATTGCTTTCTAAAGCTGAAGTAACCCAATAACGTATTCTGTGTCGGGAAGCGATCTCCATCCATTCTTCACAATGGCGAAATCCTCCTAAAAGACTGGGTTTAAGTATTATATAAGGTGGCGCTATGCGCTCCAATAGATTTATTTTTTCGTTGCTTTTAAAAATACCAATTAATTCTTCATCCAGGGCAACAGGAATGGGAGATTCTTTACATAAGCGCTGCATAGCCTCTGGCTGACCTGCCCTAATGGGTTGTTCTATAGAATGAATGTTAAGGCTAGCCAAAGCTTTTAATTTATCCAATGCGTTATCAGGTGAGAAAGCGCCATTGGCGTCAACCCTGATCTCTAAATCAGGGCCTCCCATTTCTCGAACTTCCTCAAGGAAATTCATTTCTTCGGTAAAATCCAATGCCCCGATCTTTATCTTAATACAGACAAAGCCATTATGTATTTTCTTTCTTACTTCGGATCTCATTTGGGTAACAGCACCCATCCATACAAGGCCATTTATTTCAATGCCCTTTTTTCCGGATGTAAAATCTGACGGGAATAGTGTGAAGTCATCGCTAATGGCAAGTGACCGCAAAGCCTGTTCCAGGCCAAATTGAATACTGGGATAACCTTCCAATTGCTCATATAAGCTGGTTGGATCTTCTTCAATATGCTTACATAGCCAATTCAGTTTTTCTTCATAACCAGGCACATCATCTGCGCTTAATCCCCTAAACATAGCACACTCCCCTATTCCTCTATTGCCATTGCCTTCCAGGATCAGGAACCAGGTGTCCTTTTGTCTAAGCACTCCCCTGGACGTTCCGCCGGGGGTTTTGAATTCTAAGCTGTACTTTTTATAACGCGCTTTCATTTTGCCAGCCTAAATTTAGATATATTTTAGCGGTAAACTTCAGGACATGGTACACT
>JAOTYW010000310.1 GCA_029861705.1 Flavobacteriaceae bacterium | reverse complement strand
AGGATTTTAAGGCATGCTCAGAACTCGCCGCTTCATCGGCCAAAAATTCGAGGTTCTGGGAAATACTCTGCTGGTATAACCAACTGACCGGATTAAACCATAGGAGAATGGCGACAAGTCTTCCCAGCAATACATCTAAAGAATGCCATTGCCTACAATGGGTTTCTTCATGTAAGAGAATTGTTCTTAATTCCTGAGAGGTATAGCCTCTTGGCGTATAAAAGATCAGCTTGAAAAATGAAAAAGGTTTTTTCCCATCTGCTAATTGTACGTATGTAAGTCCGTTTTCCTTTGACTTTGTTCCGGCTGAAAATTCCGAATACAAATTGATCAACTGCCCAATGAACTGCCCCAGAAAGTACGTGAGTCCAATCAGGTAACATAGTACCAGGATCTGCAGGAAGTCAAATGATGCCATCCCGGACATTTCTCCGGCTGCTGCTGTGGAAAGCCCTGCGACATCTATGGTAACCGGACTAACTTCAATATAGGTTGGTATTTGCACAAGGGGCAATACAAAACTTGCTATAATACCTCCCAACAAAAACTGCCGATTGTGGTAATAAAATGTTTCCTTAGTAAGGAATATTTGATAGATCCCATAAAATAATATCAGGATCCCTGATACCTTAGCCGTGTAGATTAAGAATAGCTCACCCATTTTTTCCTTCTATTAATTTGATGATCTCACGCAGTTCGTCCGCACTTATTTTTTCTTCTTTGGCAAAGAAGCTCACCAATCCGGTATAGGAATCTTCGAAGAATTCTGCCATGCTGCTATCAATAAAAGCCTTGCGATACGACTCCTTGTCGATCTTTGGCTGATACCGGTGTGTATTTCCAAAAGCTTCATAATCTACATAGCCTTTATCTACCAGATTGCGAACAATAGTAGACATGGTGTTGTAATGTGGTTTAGGATCTGATAATTCGTTCAGAATATCCTTGACAAAACCTTTTTCAAGGCGCCAGAGGATCTTCATTACCTCTTCTTCTTTGTTGGTGAGTTTAATCATGGCTCAAACTTAAAACTAAAAATATAGTTGCACAACTAATTTTATAGTTATTTAACATTTAGGGCTTTGGATAGACATATTATTATATCGCGGCTTATTCCTTATATATTTGCCCATATTTTAGCACATGCAGAACTTCCTTTTCATTCTTCTTGGTCTCGTATTCCTGGTAGCTGGGGGAAATTTACTTTTAAAATCTGCAGTTGCGCTTTCACTCCGACTCAATATTTCGAAGATCATCATAGGTATGACGATTGTATCCTTTGCCACTTCGGCTCCTGAGTTAATTGTGAGTATTCAGGCCGCTATGGATGGATTTCCGGATCTGGCACTTGGCAATGTGATAGGTTCTAATATCGCAAACCTGGGATTGGTGCTGGCCATAATAATCATCTTAGGGAATATAGATGTTCGGCCGAGTTTTTATGTTACAGACTGGCCTGTAATGATGGTGGCATCGCTCATGTTCGTTGGCTTTATTTACTCGAATGGAGAATTAAGTCGCTGGGAAGGAGTGGTCATGGTCGTGGTGCTTTTTCTATTTCTTGTTTACCTGCTTCGTTTCCAACAACCGGCTATTGTAGAAGAATTACCCAATACAGATAAACCCTTACCTCTTTACCTGGCTGTATTGTTCCTGGGACTGGGAGGGTTAGGTCTTTGGGGTGGCTCCGAATTATTGGTGGATGGCTCCATCGGCCTGGCTTCTAAATTTGGGGTGAGTGACCGTGTCATAGGGATTACGGTTGTTTCAATTGGCACAAGCATACCCGAGCTGGCTGCATCGGTGATCGCAGTGATCAAAAAGGAAAAGGCCATATCTGTTGGGAATCTGATCGGCTCCAATATTTTTAACCTATTGGCCGTACTTGGTATTACTTCTATTATAACCCCAATAACTGTACAGGATCAAAGCTTGTTAACCAACGATATATTCTGGATGCTGGCCATCTCTTTTGCCATACTTCCCCTTGTATTTCTTCCGAAAGGACTTCGATTGGGTTGGAGAGACGGCCTCGTATTACTGATCTTATATATAGTCTTTA
>JAOTYW010000309.1 GCA_029861705.1 Flavobacteriaceae bacterium | reverse complement strand
GTAGGGCGCATTTAAATAGGATAAGGCGAGGGGCGTGAGCGCTTTCTTTTTGACAGAGAATTTTACGAACTCCCCGTCGTAATCATGGGCTAATATTTTAAGGCCATTAAGTCGGGACCCTAGCATAATAGGGATCAATTGATTATCCACTTCAATGAAGGAAACCAGATCTGCGCATAACTTAACGCGCTTTAGATTCTCGAGGTATTTGAATTCTTTTTTACTGAGCGGTCTTATCTGCCGGATATCGACCCAGCCTTCACAGCCTTCCGGGAATGTCCTGATACGGCAATATTTCTTCTTATTTTCCAGTACCTTGAAGAACTCCCCATAGAGCAATTGGGTACACATAGCAGAGTCGCTATTCTTTTCATTTCTTACAGGGACAATACTCAGCTCGCTGATGCCGTATTTCATATATCCTGTCGGAGATTATAGGCGTTCTACGATCATTGCCGAAGCACCTCCGCCGCCATTACAAATAGCAGCCGCGCCTAAACCGGCATTTTCATGTTTGAGTACGCCCATTAATGTGACAAGGATTCGTGCTCCCGAGCACCCAAGTGGATGGCCCAGAGAAACAGCACCTCCATGGACATTTACATTGGAATCCTTCAGTCCTAGTAATTTCATATTGGCGAGACCTACAACGGCAAAAGCCTCATTGAATTCAAAAAAGTCGATCTCATCAATAGAAACCCCTGCATTAGCCAGTGCTTTTGGCAAGGCTTTAGCCGGAGCCGTGGTGAACCATTTAGGTTCCTGTGCTGCATCGGCATATCCCCGTATCCTGGCTATAGGTTCTAAACCCAAATTTTGTGCCTTATCAGCGCTCATCAGTACCAAAGCAGCAGCCCCGTCATTAATGGTAGATGCATTGGCAGCTGTAACAGTACCTTCCTTGGAAAAAGCCGGACGCAGTGCTGGTATTTTTTCCATTTTTACATTGCGAAATTCTTCATCTTCCGAAACCTGTATGGGTTCTCCGCGACGTTGTGGTACTTCAACAGGCACAACTTCATCTGCAAATTTTCCGGCAGCCCAGGCGGCGCCGGACCGCTCATATGATTGAATAGCGAAGGCGTCCTGGTCTTCCCTGCTAAATTCGTATTTGTCGGCACATGCATCGGCGCAAACACCCATGGCATGTTGGTCATATACGTCTACGAGGCCATCTTTTTGCATGCCGTCTTCAAGTTGCGCAGGGCCGAATTTCTTGCCATTACGCATATGCACATAATGAGGAATCAAACTCATATTTTCCATGCCTCCTGCCACAACGATCGAGGTATCACCTAATCTAATAGATTGTGCGGCCTGCATAACTGCCTTCATCCCTGAAGCACATACTTTGTTGACTGTTGTACAGGGAACGGAGTCTGGAATCCCTGCGTATATAGCAGCTTGTCTGGCCGGAGCCTGACCGGTACCTGCCTGAACAACATTGCCCATAAGGACTTCTTCCACTAGAGCCGGATCCAATCCAATTTTATCCAGTGCCCCTTTTATGGCCGCTGCCCCTAATCTGGGAGCGGGGATCGTTGATAATTGTCCCATAAAACTCCCTATGGGGGTTCGTGCCATGGAAACAATAACTACCTCTTTCATAAGATTCATTTTATGCTTACGAAATTAAGAAATTCTAGACCAAGGGGAATAGAGAAAGCAATTCATCTTAGTTGCCATCTTATTTTCTATTTTTGAAGAAGAAGCACGAGTATATGTCAGATACCCTTGATAACCTTTACCGGAAGCAATCTTCCATTTATAAGTATATCCTCTATCTTCTTACAGTAGCATGTATTGTTTTCTTTTTCCCGAAAGGAGGAAAATTTAAATACGAGTTTCAAAAAGGGAAGCCCTGGCAATATGAGAACCTCTATGCCCCCTTCGATTTTTCAATATTGAAATCCCAGGAAGAAATTGCGGATGAGCAGGAACGGATTGCTGAATCACAGCTAGGCTATTATCAGTTTGACGAAAGTATAAAAGCTGCCGTCTTCTCGAACTTCGAAGCGCAATTCGACTCCATTTTCAGCGATCCGATTTATCAGGACAATCTCACTCCA
>JAOTYW010000133.1 GCA_029861705.1 Flavobacteriaceae bacterium | reverse complement strand
CATCAGTTTGGTTTATTGACAAGTACATTCTCCCTTTTTCTTACGCTTGCCTTCCTTTTACTCGGCGGATTTGAATGGGTCGATCAGTGGGTGCGCACCATAACAACCCATCCTATCTTAATGGCATTACTCTTTTTTGGAATAATCCTTTTGTGCTCCGAATTACTGGGTATACCCTTCGGATTATATCACACCTTTGTAATTGAAGAAAAATATGGCTTTAATAAGACTACTGCCACTACATACATAACTGACAAGCTCAAGGGTTGGATCTTAACTGCCGTCCTTGCAGGTGGAGTGATGGCACTCATCATGTGGTTTTATCTCTGGGCCGGACCACAGTTCTGGATTTATGCCTGGGGATTGGTCGCAGCCTTTACAATCTTTATGAATCTGTTCTACAGCAGGTTGATCGTACCCTTGTTTAACAAGCAGGTTCCGCTGGAGGAGGGTAGTCTTAAATCGAAAATCGAGGCCTATGCCTCTGGTGTCGGGTTTGATCTACAAAATGTTTTTGTGATCGATGGCTCCAAAAGATCGACCAAGGCGAATGCTTATTTCTCGGGATTTGGCAAAGAAAAGCGAGTCGCTTTGTACGACACCTTGATCAAAGATCTTGAAGAGGAAGAGATTGTAGCTGTCCTTGCACATGAAATTGGGCATTATAAAAAGAAGCATATTATCATCAACCTTATCTCCTCACTCCTACTCACGGGATTGATGTTATTCATCTTATCAATCTTTATCAATAACCCTGAACTTTCAGGAGCTATTGGTGTTTCTACACCTAGTTTTCATGCTGCGCTGATAAGTTTTGGATTACTATACAGCCCTATTTCGGAATTCACCGGCTTGATCATGAATTATCTTTCCCGCAAATTTGAATTTCAGGCCGATGCCTATGCCAAAAAAACATTTGCTGCCATTCCCTTGATCAATTCACTCAAAAAGTTATCCAGGCATAGCCTTAGCAACCTCACGCCCCACCCGGCCTTTGTTTTTGTACATTATTCCCACCCTCCTCTTTATCAGCGTATTAGAGAGCTTAAGGCATGATTTTTGTTGGTTAGGACAAAAGATTGTGGTAACTTTATTTTATGAGGACGGCAACCCTGATTGAGAAGGAGAACAAAGAAATTGCCAGGCAGTATAAGGAATTACTTCGCATAAGTTATCAGACGCTTTCCAGTGCCGATAAAAAATTGATCCGATCGGCTTTTGATGTGGCAGTTGATGCCCACAAAAATCAGCGTCGCAAATCCGGAGAAGCGTACATATTCCACCCTATTGCCGTGGCAAAGATCGTGGCCAATGAAATTGGTCTCGATGCGACTTCTATTGCCTCCGCCCTGCTTCACGATGTCGTTGAGGATACGGAATATACGCTAGATGATATTGAACGCCTCTTTGGGGAAGCAGTAGCACGTATTGTAGACGGACTCACCAAGATCGCACATCTTAAAAAGGATACCAACATCTCCCACCAGGCGGAAAATTTCAGGAAAATGCTCCTTACCCTGAATGATGATGTACGGGTTATTCTCATTAAAATTGCCGATCGCTATCACAATATGCTCACTCTTGACGCCATGCCCGAGCACAAGCAGGTGACTATGGCCTCAGAGACGCTGTATATCTATGCGCCGCTCGCCCATCGGATCGGATTATACAATATAAAAACAGAGCTGGAAGACCTTGCCTTAAAATATACGGAGCCTGAAGTCTACAAAGATATTCAGAAGAAAATTGAGCATACCAAGGAAGAACAGCGCAAGTATATAGACGACTTTACTGCTGTCATCAAAGACTCCCTGGATAAGGAAGGATTGAATTACTCGATCAAGGGCCGTATGAAATCCATTCAATCCATCCGTCGCAAAATGCAGGTGCAAAATGTTGTCTTTGATGAGATCTACGACAAATTTGCCATTCGCATTATATACAAGACAGATAGGGATCAGGAGAAATTTCTGGCCTGGAAAATCTATTCGATCGTAACAGATCACTTTACGCCCAATCCAATCCGACTCAGGGACTGGATATCCTCACCAAAATCAACGGGCTACGAAGCACTGCATATTACCGTAATGGGTCCGGAAGGCAAATGGGTCGAAGTACAGATTCGATCTGAACGCATGCATGAAATTGCAGAAAAAGGGTATGCAGCCCATTTTAAATATAAACACGGGGTACAGAAAGACCTGGGCATTGAAGAATGGCTAAACAGATTACAGGAAGCCCTCGAGGGCGCCAATGGTAATGCAGTGGATTTTGTCGAAGAATTTAAACTCAACCTGTACTCTAAAGAGATCTTTGTATTTACGCCAAAAGGAGAATTAAAATCCTTACCTAAAGGTGCTACGCCTCTTGACTTTGCATTCCACATCCATACCGAAGTAGGGATGAAAACGCGGGGTGCCAAAGTGAATGGCAAGTTGGTTCCATTGAATACAGCACTGAATAGCGGAGACCAGGTTGAGATCATGACCTCGGAGAATGCTAAACCCACTAAAAACTGGCTGACCTATGCAACTACAGGGAAAGCGCGTTCTAAGATCAGGTCCTCGCTTAAAGAAGAGCTTAAACTCATTGCGGCTGATGGAAAAGAAGTGCTCCGGCGCAAATTGAAGTCGCAAAAGATCAATTTGAATGAAGATGTGATCAATAAAATGGTTAATTTCTTTAAGCTTCAAACCAGCCTGGATCTATTTTACAGGGTGGGTATTAGCTCCATTGATAACCAACAAATAAAAGATTTCGCTTCTTCTTATAACAATGCATTTATAAGCTTCTTCAAGAATCGGATGCGCAAAAAAAGTGCGCCTGAAGACATTGATAAAGAAGAGATCACTTCAAAATATGACGTCATTGTTTTTGGGAAAGATGAAGAAAAGCTGGATTATAAATTTTCCAAATGCTGTAATCCTATTCCAGGAGATAATGTATTTGGTTTTGTTAGCGTCAAAGAAGGTATTAAGGTTCATAAAACCAATTGTCCAAATGCCATATCGATGCAGTCCAATTATGCGTATCGGATCATGCCAGCCAAATGGATCGATTCCAGTCAGGAGGAATACAGGGCAGACATTCAGATCACAGGTATTGACAACCTTGGCCTGGTCAGTGAGATCACACAATTGATCTCTACAAGCCTTAGTGTCAATATGCAAAATCTTAACTTCAAAGCAGACAGCGGAACCTTTACAGGAAAGATCACCGTTGTGGTAAAAAACAAATCGATGATCAAGAAATTGATCGATCGACTCAAGAAGCTGGAGGGGATCGAGAAGGTTACCAGAATTTAATTTATTACCGTACTTTTACCGAATCATTAAATAGGATATGTCAAGAGCCAAAGATCAGGAGATCGTTAAAGGTGTTTTTACGGCTTTTTTGGAGGAGAATGGGCATCGAAAAACCCCTGAGCGTTACGCTATCCTCCAGGAAATATACGATAGTGAAGGGCATTTTGATATCGAGTCCCTCTACGGGATGATGAAGGATCAGAACTACAGGGTGAGTCGGGCTACCCTATATAATACCATTGAACTCTTATTGGAATGTAAATTGGTTCGACGCCATCAATTCGGATCGAATCACGCCCAGTACGAGAAGTCCTATTTTGACCGACAACACGATCATATTATTCTTACAGATACGGGAGAGGTCATGGAGTTTTGTGACCCCCGGATCCAAACGATAAAAAAGACCATAGAAGAAGTTTTTGATATTCAGATCAACAACCATTCATTATACTTTTATGGCACCCGAGATACAAAAGAAAAATCAAAAACGTAATTAACAGACTAGATGGCGGTTGATCTACTCCTGGGCTTGCAATGGGGAGACGAAGGAAAAGGTAAAATTGTTGACGTACTAACACGGGATTATGACATCATAGCCCGTTTTCAGGGAGGTCCCAATGCCGGCCACACCCTGGAATTTGACGGAATCAAGCATGTACTCCATACGATCCCCTCTGGCATCTTCCACGATAAATCAGTAAATGTTGTAGGTAACGGTGTCGTAATAGACCCTGTTATCTTCAAAAAAGAATTAGACAATCTTGACCCCTTCAACCTGGATCTCTCTGGTAGGTTGCTCATATCAAGAAAGGCACATCTCATACTCCCTACCCATCGCCTTTTAGATGCAGCTAGTGAGGCTTCCAAAGGGAAGGCTAAGATCGGGTCTACTTTAAAAGGTATCGGTCCGACATATATGGATAAAACCGGTCGCAATGGCATGCGTATCGGGGATTTGGAATTAGATCATTGGACAGACAAATATCGCTCTCTGGCTGATAAACACGAGGCCATGCTGCGTACCTTCGATGTTGATGTTCAATATGATCTGCAGGAATTAGAGGCTGAGTTTATGGAGGCAGTAGACAGGCTTAAAACACTTCCCTTCATTGACAGTGAGGAGTATTTATTCCAGGCTCAGAAAAACGGAAAGAAAATTTTGGCGGAAGGGGCTCAGGGAAGTATGCTCGATATAGATTTTGGAACATATCCCTATGTTACTTCTTCAAATACAACAGCTGCCGGTGCCTGTACCGGTCTTGGGGTTTCCCCCGGTTCTATCCAGGGTGTCTTTGGGATCTTTAAAGCCTATGCAACCCGCGTAGGGAGTGGTCCCTTCCCAACGGAGCTTTTTGATAAAGTAGGTGCCACTATGGGGAAAGTGGGGAACGAATTTGGTGCTACTACGGGCAGGCCACGCCGCTGCGGATGGCTCGACCTGGTTGCCTTGCGATATGCAGTTCAGATCAATGGAGTGACAGAATTAATGATGATGAAAGCTGATGTGCTGAGCGGATTTAAGGAGGTAAAAGTATGCACAGCATATAAATACAGGAATAAAGAGATCTCACATCTCCCATTCAACATTGAGCAGGAGAACGTGCAACCGATCTATACATCTTTCCCGGGATGGAAGAAAGACCTGACCGGACTTACTAAAAAAGAAGAACTTCCTAAAACCTTGATGGATTACATTGATTTCCTCGAAAAATCACTTGGTGTTCCCATCCGGATCGTTTCTGTTGGGCCGGACCGGAAACAAACGATCATGCGCTGATCCAGGGGCAACAGCAAGGATATTAAATCTATCTTAAGTCGGCCTAAGCTCACCTAAAAAAGGCTATTTTTGACAAAATTTTTTATGGTGATCCGCCTGTGCTTCATACTGCTATTACTTATCCCCTTATCAGGATTTTCTCAGGAAGAGGAAGAAACAGGGGGGCGTCAGATCAACATCGTATACGGTGCTAATTTTACAAAAGATGAGGTCCAATTTCCTGGGGCTTCCATTTTTAGCAAAGACAACAGACAACTTCAATTTGAGCATCAGGGCGCAGATCTTTTCTGTGATGCAGCCATTTTTTATCAGCAAGAAAATAAACTCCGCGCTGTTGGGAATATTCGTTTAGTACAGGGCGATTCCCTCCAGATGACCAGTAATCGCATCGATTATGATGGGAATACCAAATTGGCAAAAGCTCGCGAAAAAGTGATCTTAAGAAATGCCAGTATGACGCTAATGACTGATACACTCTACCTGGACCGGGAAGCACAGGAAGCCTATTACAATACCTCCGGGACGATTATAGATTCGACCAATGTCCTGAATAGTAAGATCGGGAAGTATTTTATGGCTACGAAGAAGTATCAATTCCTCGATAGTGTGAATATTCAGAATCCTGAATACACAGTAGATTCCAAACGACTGGATTATTACACTACATCAAAGAATGCCTATATGTACGGACCTACAACAATAATTGGGAAGACATATACTTTCTATTTTGAACGCGGTTTTTATGACACAAATATTGAGCAGGGTTATGGTATAAAAAATACTCGGATCGACTACAATAACAGGATCATAGAAGGAGACAGTGTATATTTTGACAAGGCATCTGCCTTTGCTTCAGCCACCAATAATATTAAAGTCACAGATACGATAAACAAAGGGGTAGTTAAAGCACATTATGCCGAGGTATTTCGCCAAAAAGATTCGGTTTTTGCAACTAAACGCGCCGTGGCCATCAATCTCGTAGAACAGGATTCCATGTACATTCACGGTGATACCCTGATGATCACAGGAAAACCTGAAGAGCGAATATTACGGGCCTTCCGAAATTCAAAATTTTATAAGACAGACCTCAGCGGGAAATGCGACTCTATTCACTTTGCTCAGCAGACCGGTATCACCCAGTTGATAAAAAGGCCTATACTTTGGAACAAACAGAACCAAATGACGGGAGATAGTATTCACCTGGTCAGCAATATGGAAACTGAGAAACTGGATTCCCTTAAAGTGATCAATAATGCTTTTGTCATAGCCTGTGACAGCATTGGCATGGAGGGATATAACCAGGCGAAAGGCAAAGATCTCTTTGGCAAGTTTGAAGAAAACCAGTTACGCACCATTGACCTGGTCAAGAATACGGAAGTTATTTACTATATGTATAATGACGATGATGAATTTATTGGAATCAATAAAACCATCTGCAGCGCCATTCGTATGAAGATGGGTGCAGATGATATAGAAGAGATCACTTTTTTCACGAATCCAGACGGTACTATATTTCCGGACTCCGAATTGCCCAAGAACAGTAGGAAATTACGGGGCTTTATCTGGCGCGGGGATGAACGGATCAATTCCAAGGAGGAGATCTTTGACGAGGACGACAACAATATTGAATTGGTATATATACGGGGTATTGAAAATCCGATCGACATAGATGCTGAAGAAGAAGAGCGGCAAAAGAATGAAGGCGACCCTGTAAATGCCAAAGCTGTTCGTAAAAGAACTTCCCAATAAGAAAAGGATCGGCCCCTATGCTTGCAGACGACTTTTTCAGCTATCAATCTCAAACCTCTTCCCATCCCTTAGGGATGGAAATTTCACGTGCCCAAGGTTCATATATCTACGATGCAGAGGGTAAGGCACATCTTGATTTTGTTGCCGGCATTTCGGCCTGTACTTTGGGACATTGCCATCCTGAAGTGGTAAAAGCGGTTCAGGAACAGGCGAGTTCGTATATGCACGTCATGGTATACGGTGAATACATCCAGGAACCGGCGGTAAGCTATGCTAAACTCCTAGCCGATCAGCTGCCTCCTTCCCTGCAGAATACCTATCTGGTCAATAGTGGAACCGAAGCCATAGAAGGCGCACTCAAATTAGCCCGGAAAGCCACAGGAAGAAGTGAGATCATTGCTGCAGAAAATTGCTATCACGGAAATACTTTAGGCAGTCTGAGCCTGATGGCTTTTGAAGAAAGACGTGACCCTTTTTTACCTCTTATACCGGATGTGCGGCATATTCCATTTAACGAACAGGGGGCCTTGTCGGCCATTACAGTGAAAACAGCTGCCGTAGTCCTGGAAACAATTCAAGGTGGGGCCGGATTTATACTACCGAAAAATGGCTATTTGGAAGCCGTTCGTAAGCGCTGTACTGAAACAGGGACACTCCTGATCCTGGACGAAATTCAACCTGGATTTGGAAGAACCGGTAAATTATTTGCCTTTGAACATTATGATTGTGTTCCGGATATTCTGGTAATCGGCAAAGGGATGGCTTCGGGTTTACCCATAGGGGCATTTGTGGCATCTAAAAAATTAATGGACCGCTTAAATTCGAGTCCCGAATTAGGTCATATTACAACTTTTGGCGGTAATGCAGT
>JAOTYW010000308.1 GCA_029861705.1 Flavobacteriaceae bacterium | reverse complement strand
GTTTTAACGACCTTCTTATCTTCCTTGCAGCCCATTGAGAAAGCAAGTAGAAAAACGAACAGGTAATAAAAGGATCTTTGAATTTTGAACATCTCGGCTATGAAGTTTTTCGGAATACGAAATAGAGTCCGATCAAAATAAAGGGTACACTCAGCCATTGGCCGGTAGAGAACAGACCAAGGCTTTCCTCAAAGCCACCCTGGCTCTTCTTGACATATTCGATAAGGAATCGTATCGTCCATAGCATGACCAGAAAAAGTCCGAATAAGAATCCGGGCTTAGCCCCTTTATCGGTTTTCCAATAGAAGTAATGTAAGATTAGGAAAACACCTATATAGCAAATTCCTTCATATAGTTGTGCCGGGTGTCTGAAGGGAATCGCCTCTAAATAACTGGCAAATTCCGGATTATTTTCAATGGCACTATAGGCTGCATTAACTGTTTTTTCTTTGGTGATCGACATGGCCCTGCTTGCAGGCATATCGTCCGAATCCCGAATAAAGCGTGTGGCAAATACAAATCCAGAATCGACGATCTTGCCATTGATCTCAGAATTGAAAAAATTTCCAAGTCGGATAAAGAATGCTCCTATTGAAATAGGGATTACAACCCTGTCCAGGATACTAAGCCAGGTGAACTCCTTGTATTTTCTAACGAATAGATACATACCAATGATAATCCCTATGGCAGCCCCATGGCTGGCCAGGCCAGCGAAACCTGTAAATTCATAGCCGTTTATAAGTCCAAACAGACTACTTCCGGATCGTTCCCGGATGGGCAGGAGTATCTCTATCAAATGATTTTTATAATAGGGCCAGTCATAGAAAAAGACATGCCCCAAACGAGCACCTAACATGGTGGCGAGAACGGTATAGACAAAAAGGGAATCTAAATGCGCGATGGGTCGGTTTTCATTTTTGAAGATTCGCTTCATGATATACCAGCCAACACCAAAGGCTATGATCCACAATAAGTTGTAATATTTTATTTGTAAGACACCAATGGAGAACAAAGTGTCTGCGGGATTCCAGTTGAAACCTAAAAAGTACATTTGAAAAACGGTTTGGGCGCTAAGATACTAAAATAGGTGCTTGACAGGTGAAGCGCGATTCCTAACATTTTGCCAAGATCATTTGATATTAAATTAAGGAACAGGATCATAACCCTGCCCTCCCCATGGATGACAACTTGCAATTCTTTTAACGGCCAGCCAGCCTCCTTTGAACAAGCCATGCTTTCCTAGAGCCTCGAGGGTATAGTGGGAACAGGTTGGGCTATATCGGCAACTCGCCGGGGTCCAGGAAGATATAAGAAGCTGATAGGCCCTTACCAGAAAGATGAATGGTGCTATTAGAATTTTTTTGAAGGTCATCTACGTTGCTGCCGCAATCAGATCGGCATTATTTTAAGCTGAAAGAAGTTCCGTCTTTGCCATCTTTGAGCAGCACCCCCAGGTTTGCCAGATCGTCACGGATCTTGTCGGAAGTGGCAAAGTCTTTATTGGCGCGGGCGGTATTGCGCATTTCAATTAAAAGATCTACCAGACCTGAAAGTGTATCTGCATGCTGGTCAAGGCTTTTGCTGTTTTCCAAGCCAAGGATATCATAGACAAAAATGGACATGCTTTTGATTAATTCTTCCTTATCCGATTCTGTTATGGATGCCTGGCCATCATTGATCAGGTTCACTTGTTTTACAGCTTCAAAAAGTTGGGCGATCAGGACAGGCGTATTGAAATCATCATTCATAGCCCCGTAGCATTCTTGTTTCCAGGAGGCAATATCAAAAGTTGTTGTAGTGCCGGTTGGAAGTGCAGCCAATTGATTCATGGCGTCCATCAGTTTAGTATAACCTTTTTCGGATGCCGAGAGGGCATCATCACTTAGGTCTAAAATACTGGAGTAATGAGCCTGCATCATAAAAAAGCGTACGGCAGATGGGCTGTAGGGCTTGCTTAAGATGGCATTTTCACCGCTGAATATTTCATTGGGCAGAATATTATTACCGGTTGACTTTGCCATTTTCTTGCCGTTCAAAGTGAGCATATTGGTATGAAGCCAATAACGTACCGGAGAATTTCCAAAAC
>JAOTYW010000007.1 GCA_029861705.1 Flavobacteriaceae bacterium | reverse complement strand
CACTTTTGGAGATTTTACGGCAACGGTCGATGGGTATCTGATCGATGTGAAAGATCGAATTGTTCTTACTGGGAATTTCGATGCCCCGCAAATTGCTAATGTGGAAGCGGCACAATTCTTTGCCAACGGTGCCGATACTCAAACAACTGGTTTGGATGTGGTAATTGCCTATAATACTCAAATGGGAAATGGTGACAGGTTCAGGGCCACCTTAACCGGAAACATTAATGATATGGAGATCAAGGAAGTAAAGAATGGAGCCCTGGATGAACAGACCTTCTTCGGGGAACGGGATAAGGCATTCTTACTGGCTTCTGCGCCAGACAGTAAGCTGACATTAAACTTAAATTACGATAAAGACTGGTTTAATGTTGGTGTTGGCCTTACACATTTTAGCAAGGTTGAACTGTTAGATTTCCAGATGTTTGAAGACCCCGCCGATTACGGCGGATTTGCAAACTTGGTAACAGCAGCGACAGACACCTATGATTCCAAATTGATAACAGATATTGTTTTTGGTTTTGACCTTAATGAAGACCTTAAATTAAATATTGGGGCGAATAACATACTCAATGTTTATCCGGACCAGCAAGATGATTGGACGGAGGCAGGTGGCTATTGGGATGCTGTACAAATGGGCTTTGGAGGCGCATACTTCTATGGCCGCCTGGCATTCGGATTTTAATGCTATATCTATTGAAATAAAAGGCCACCTGAAAGGTGGCTTTTTTTATTCCGGATGCATGAACTGTTGCTTGCCCAGCAAAGTTTCTTCAGCCTCCACATGATCCTCGTCAGGAACGCAACAATCTACAGGGCAAACGGCTGCACATTGAGGCTCCTCATGAAAGCCTTTGCATTCCGTACACTTATCCGGGACAATATAATAAAGCTCATCGCTAACCGGTTCCTGAACGGCCCCTGCATCAACAGCCTTACCATTTGGCAGCACTATATCCCCACTAAGAGATGTTCCATCGGAATAGCGCCATTCCTCCGCTCCTTCATATATCGCCGTATTCGGACACTCAGGCTCACACGCCCCGCAATTAATACATTCGTCAGTTATAATGATAGCCATAGCTCTTTCATCGCAATTTCTCCTGCCTTTGATCTTTGCTTTCCAACAATCGTTGGCAGAGGTTTTTAATACATTTGCCCAAAGGTAGTCCCAAAAGACGGCGCGCACAAATTTGATGGACCAACAGATACCCCATATTAATACCGTTCTTTCACTAGGTGAATTTCTCCGAAACTATTCTCGGGCTGGGGTAGATTTGGGATCAAAAAAATTGGAGGAGGTGATCCTAAAAGCTTCTCAGAAAAATCCCTGGTTCACTATTGACCACTGCAATCAGGCTCTAGCATGGTGGGGAGAATGCCTTGCTAGAGATAGAATTACAAACTGGTTATCGCCTTACAGCATCCCAACTAAACAACCTAAGACAGTTGCCCTGGTTATGGCTGGCAATATCCCTATGGTTGGTTTTCATGACCTGCTGTGTGTTTTGCTGACTGGCCATAGTGCGCTGATCAAGTTGTCCTCTAAGGACGATGTACTGCTTCCTTTTTTGCTTGACTACCTGTTAGAAGTTGATCCGAATCTCAAGGCTGCGATCTCCATTGCTGATGGCCCTTTTAAAGGGCATGAAGCCGTGATAGCCACAGGAAGTTCAAATACAGCAAGGTATTTTGAATATTATTTTAAAGATATTCCGCATATTATCCGCAAGAATAGAAATGCCATTGCCCTCTTAAGTGGGAACGAATCTGAAACAGATCTAAGAAAACTGGGCACAGATCTTTTTCTATATTTTGGATTGGGTTGCCGAAATGTATCTAAACTATATCTCCCAGCAAACTATGATTTTGATCCCCTTTTTAAAGCCATAGAACCCTTTCGCTCCTTAATAAACCATCATAAATATGCCAATAATTACCACTATTATAAAGCCATCTATTTAATGGGCGGCCAGGACTTTATAGAGAGAGACTTTGTTTTATTAAAAGAAGATTCCTCCATCGCTTCACCTATTGCCAATATCTACTTTGAATACTACGAAGACAGAACGGCACTTTTTAATGTAATAAACGAAAATAGAGAGGTTATTCAATGTGTTGTCAGCGCACTTGGCTATCCGGGCGAACTAAATTTTGGCCAGGCCCAAAGCCCACAATTAGATGATTATGCAGACGGTATAGACACTGTTGAATTCTTGTTAAAAACATAATGTAAATAATACATATGTCACATATCAATTTACTTTTAATTTCAGACCTTTACCGCTCCAATTTTAACACCTAATGAAGAAACATAATTTTAGTCCGGGCCCGTGTATTCTCCCTAGGGAAGTCATGAAAAAGGCAGCAGATGCTGTTGTGGAACTGGACGGTATGGGACTATCCTTAATTGAGATTTCCCACAGAAGCAAGGAATTTGTTTCCATAATGGAAACAGCCCGTTCCCTTACACTAGATCTTTTAGGCCTCGAGAACAAAGGTTATAAAGTATTATTCCTGCAAGGCGGAGCCAGTCTGCAATTTCTGATGGTCGCCTATAATCTGCTTGAGAACAAAGGCGGTTATGTAAATACAGGCACCTGGAGTTCAAAGGCGATCAAAGAAGCTAATTTTCTGGGTGCAACTGAAGTGGTAGCCTCTTCTGAAGATGGCGGATTTAATTACATTCCAAAAGGCTATTCCATTCCAAATGATCTGGACTACCTTCATGTCACATCCAATAATACCATTTATGGTACCCAATTATGGGAATTCCCGGAAACTCCGGTGCCTCTTGTATGTGATATGAGTTCTGATATCTTTTCCCGTCAGATGGACTTCTCAATGTTTGATCTGATCTATGCCGGTGCTCAAAAAAATATGGGTCCCGCTGGTGCTACACTGGTTGTCATAAAGGAGTCACTCCTCGGAAAAGTAAGTCGTAAGATCCCATCCATGCTCGATTATTCAGTGCATCTTGGGAAAGGTAGTATGTTCAATACGCCTCCTGTCTTTGCTGTTTATACCTCTATGCTTACGCTTCAATGGCTAATGGACCAAGGTGGTATTGCAGGAATCGAAGAGATCAATGAGAAGAAGGCTAGTTTGCTGTATTCAGAGATCGATCTTAATCCGCTGTTTATCGGCTATGCTGCCAAAGAAGATCGGTCATTTATGAATGCCACCTTCACCTTAACTGACGAAAAATTAAAAGATACATTCGATTCTATGTGGAAGGAAGCTGGAATAAACGGCTTGAACGGACATCGTTCTGTAGGCGGTTACCGGGCTTCAATGTATAACGCACTCACGCTTGATAGTGTAGGCGTCCTGGTAGATGTAATGAGTGATCTGGAACGCAAAGCATAATCTATGAAGATCTTAGCAAATGACGGAATTTCCAAATTAGGAATTGAAACCCTTGAAGCAGCAGGTTATGAGGTGCTTACAACCAAGGTAGCCCAGGAACAATTGATAAACTATATCAACGAGAATAACATTGAGGGATTGCTTGTTCGTAGTGCGACACATGTTCGGAAAGAAATGATAGATGCCTGCCCGGAACTTAAGATAATAGGTCGGGGCGGCGTAGGTATGGACAATATAGATGTTGAATATGCACGCGAAAAAGGCCTGCATGTAATTAATACACCTGCAGCCTCTTCAGGCTCTGTTGCCGAAT
The DNA here is from genome assembly GCA_029861705.1 of Flavobacteriaceae bacterium. Classification (GTDB taxonomy): domain Bacteria; phylum Bacteroidota; class Bacteroidia; order Flavobacteriales; family Flavobacteriaceae; genus HDS-28. The sequence goes on along the minus strand of JAOTYW010000007.1, from coordinate 24,182 downwards.
TGGTATTTGCACATTTGTACGGCGGTGCACGGTTTCTATATGATGCCAATAGAAACATGCCGCTGGAAGGAGACAGTAATTTCAAGAAACTAAAAAAGTCATACGCCGGCGGATCCGAATTACGCGGTAAAACGTTAGGGATCTTAGGCTTTGGGCGCATAGGCCAGGCCACGGCGCGGATCGCTCTTGGAAGTGGCATGAAGGTCGTATTCCACGATCCTTTTATTGAGGAAGCAACAATTGAACTGGACTTTTTCGACGGCCAAAAAATCAGTTTCCATTTTGAAAACATGTCGAAACAAGACGTCCTTAAAACGGCCGACTATTTAACCTTGCATGTACCAGCCCAGAAGGACTATGTTATTGGTCAGCCTGAATTTAATATAATGAAGCATGGCGTTGGTTTGGTGAATGCTGCGCGCGGGGGTGTCGTAGATGAAAAAGCCCTGGTCGCTGCCCTGGAATCAGGGAAGGTATCCTTTGCCGGTTTGGATGTTTTTGAGTCGGAACCTGCCCCGGAGGTCAAGATATTGATGCATCCCAATATTTCCCTTTCGCCCCACATTGGGGCATCGACAGAGGAAGCTCAGGACCGCATCGGACTTGAATTGGCAGAACAGATCATTGATCTGATGAAATAAAGAATATTATAATCGTAGGCCTTTAAGTTCGTACACTTTTTTTGTACTTTACGCGACTATTAACATTAACCTTTTCAAAAATATGTCTGGAATATTAGATTTATTAAATAGCCCGATGGGCAAACAACTTATTAACGGTGTTGCCGGCCAAACTGGTCAGGATGAAAGTAAGACCGGAGATGTCTTAAGTATGGCAATGCCCCTCCTCCTTGGAGCAATGAAGAAAAATGCCTCCACGCCTGATGGCGCTGCTGGTTTGATGAACGCATTGTCGTCTAAGCACGATGGTGGGATTTTAGATGATCTGGGCGGCCTGTTCGGAGGTGGCGTAGATAGCAGCGTTATGGATGATGGTGCCGGGATCCTCGGCCACGTCTTTGGTAACAAGCAAGCAAATGTTCAGAATGCACTGAGTCAGCGCTCTGGTGTTGATTCCGGTTCCATTGGAAACATTCTAAAAATAGCTGCACCACTCGTAATGGGATATCTTGGAAAACAACAGCGTCAAAGCAATGTGTCTGATGCTTCCGGATTAAGTTCAATGCTTGGTAATATGCTGGGTGGGGAACCAAAAGAAAAGCAGAGCCTAATTGAAAGTTTACTAGATCAGGATGGCGATGGCAGTGTTCTTGACGATGTCGCAGAAATGGTCATGAACTCAGGCGGCAAGAAAAAAGGTGGATTAGGCGGTCTTCTTGGCGGATTGTTCAAGCGCTAGAAGCCTCTTCACAATAATTAACAGAACCATCGGCCAACGCCGATGGTTTTTTTGTATCTTACTAATAAGGGAAAGAGAACGCTATGATAAAACTCCGTTTCTATTTTTTGGCAATTACCTTAATCGCATTGTTAGCTAACTGTGCTTCCTCTAAGAAAGATGTCAGTATCTCTGACGAAGAGAAACAGACATTTACAACCGTTGGTAATGATACGGTCACTATTGGCAGTGAGGAATCTAATTATGAGATCGTAATAATTGAACCCGGATTCAATCGATGGTTACGCAGTATTGCCCAACCCAGAGGCTATTATTCCCAGGAATATATGGAAACCCGCAACAGGATCTTTGTGAATGAGTGGAATAATCGCGTACTCTTGCCAGGTCAGTATTCCCCCTTACTTTATGAAATGCAGATCAATTATGACTCTTTTACAGACTATGGATATGAGGTAAATTATCAACTCTACAATTATTTTATCTATTTCCAACGAAAATACAAGCAGCGACTAGGTCCCTTCTTGCCCAGGATTTAGATTTGCATATTTTTGCAGCCTGATGAAGAAATTAAAAGAACGCTGGGGGATTACTTCCAATTTTCAACTCCTGATCATTTTGATCGTTTTTGCTATTACAGGTTCGGCTTCGGTATGGGTTGCTAAACCTTTTTTGGCATGGATCGGACTGGACAGAGCTAATTTTCCTGATGCCGCCTGGAGTGATTGGGTCTATTGGTTCTTACGCCTTGTACTTATCTTTCCTTTTTATCAGGTATTACTGGTTTTCTTTGGCTTTGTGTTCGGACAGTTCAAATTTTTCTGGGCTTTTGAAAAAAAGATGCTCAAAGTCATGGGCTTGGGATTCCTTGTTAAATAAGTTTAAAAGCCCGCATACTGCTAGTAATTTTTGATCATTTTTACGTACTTGCCGCCTATTTCTATGAAAACCCTTGTCTGCATCCTTTTAGTATTTGGAATCACTGCCATATCGGCCCAAACCCAATTGACGGGAACGATCTATGACCAGGCGACCCAAAAACCGCTCGATCAAGTAAGTATATACTTTCCAGAATTGGAAATAGGCGCCGCCTCAGATGAGAAAGGCCAATTTTCTTTTTCAAGTCTTCCTTCGGGCACTTATAAATTAACGGCTTCGTATATCGGTTATGTAACGTACTCGGAGAGTATTGATCTTGATCTTGGGGAATCCCTTACGATATACCTGGACCCTAGTCCTATTGAAATGCAGGAAGTAATCGTGTCTACTCCCTTTCATAAGTTACAGCGGGAGAACGTTATGAAAGTTGAGCAATTACCAATGTCTGAATTGGCCAAAACAGGCACTCCCACATTGATTGAAGGCCTAGCCACTATTCCGGGAGTAAGCACAGTATCAACCGGCGCATCTATTGGTAAGCCTGTGATCCGGGGGTTGAGCTATAATCGTGTTGTTACCTATGCCCAGCATATCCGTTTGGAAAATCAACAATTCGGAGACGAACACGGTCTTGGTCTCAGCGGGGCTGGATTAGAAAGTATAGAAGTAATAAAAGGCCCAGCTTCCCTCCTATACGGCTCTGATGCCATGGGTGGTGTGCTCTATTTAAATCCGGAACGATTTGCCAATCCGAAACAGACACTTAGCGATGCGACACTGGCTTATTTTAGCAACACTGCAGGGATGGCAGCAAATGCCGGGATTAAAAGTTCGGGAGAGAAAATTAAATACCTGCTGCGGCTTAGTGGGGCAACCCACACTGATTATGATGACGGAGATGGCAATACGGTTTTAAACTCAAGATTTAAAGAATGGGATCTCAAAACAGGGCTGGGCTTTCAATCCGGCAAATTCAGGACAGAATTGAGATACAACCTGAATCGATCAGAATTAGGACTGCCCGAAGAGATTGGCTCATCTTCCACAGACCGGGATCCTATTGAACCTTTTCAGGAAATCAGCAACCACTTATTGAGTTCGCGCAGCCAATATTTCTTTGACAAAGGCAGTTTAAACCTAATCCTGGGATTTTCATCCAATGACCGTAAAGAATTTGAAACCCCCGAAACGCCATCTGCGGATAACATTCCTGCACTGGAAATGAGGCTTAATACAGTAAGTTATAATCTGCAATATCAATTGCCTAAAAAGACGCGCTTTGAAACCATCCTTGGGATCCAGGGTATGCGTCAAAAGAACAGCAATTCAGGGGAGGAAGTGCTTATTCCTGATGCAGAGACCACCGACATCGGTATATTATCTACCTCTCATATACATTTTGATAAGAGCGATATACAACTCGGAGTGCGCTACGATCGCCGCCGTATCAATAGCATGGAAAATGGACTTTCAGGCCTTGAGGATTATATAGCACCTCTGGATCGCTCTTTTAATAGCCTTAACCTGGCAGCGGGATATCGCATAGATCTAACAGAAAAGATCATAGCCCGATTAAACCTGGCAACTGGTTTTAGGGCACCCAATCTTGCTGAATTAACTTCTAACGGAGTTCATGAAGGCACGAACCGTTATGAAATTGGAAACCCTGATCTTGAAAATGAGAAGAATTTCCAAACTGATATTTCTTTAGAATATGCAGATGAGCACTGGGAATTCTATATAAATGGATTCTTGAACAAGGTAGATCGATTCATTTATGTTGAACCTACTGGTGAAACTCGAGATTCAAATGAAGTCTATGAATACACACAGCAGGATGCGAAGCTTTTTGGCGGTGAAGCCGGTTTGCATTTTCATCCGCATCCCCTGGACTGGCTCCATATTGAAAGTGCTTTTCAAACTGTCATAGGAGAATTAGACGGAGGGGAAAGCTTGCCGCTTATCCCGGCCAATACCTTGAGAAATACGATACGTATTGAAAGTAATAAGACAACTGCGGCGATCGGAAAAACCTATGGTTATTTAAGTGTCGTTAACGTCTTTAACCAGGATAAAGTGAGCGTGTTTGAAACTTCCACGACAGGGTACACACTTCTCAATGTAGGGATCGGAGGGACACTTAATTGGCTTTACAAAGATCTTAGGCTTGCCCTGAACGTTAATAATTTGTTTGATAAGCAATACATCAGTCACTTATCGCGTCTCAAATCGGATGGGATTTCTAATATGGGGAGAAATGTAACTGTAAACCTGAAAATGTCGCTCTAAAGCGAATTTCAGCTAATATCTTCTGCCGTTGTTTCAACGACCTTTTCTTTCTTAGCCCCTTTTAACACATAGGTGTAGATCCACATAAGCGTAAAGGTTGGAATGATATCAAGGCCTGGCATTAATTCTTCTACGAATGTGATAAAACCTGCTGCCTTACCTGTTCTTCCTTTATACATTCGTGTCATAAGCCAGCCTGCAAGAGGCGCCCAAATAACATCGGAAAACGCACCGACACCCGGAATAATAAAACTGGCCATGCCAAGGGCATCAAATAGAAGTCCGAGGAATAAATATTTGAACTTGTTATCGTCTTTCATAAAATTTAAAAATAGGGATTCCCTCTTTGCAAGGCAAAAAGGATGCCGAAATTTCGTCTTTTAGCTTAGGACAGGTCTGAGCTAATTAAGCGTAAAAATTCATTCCGTGTTTCTATATTTTTAAAGGCTCCGCGGAAACCGGAAGTAGTTGTAACCGAGTTTTGTTTTTGCACCCCACGCATCATCATACACATGTGTGCAGCTTCAATCACAACAGCAACGCCCTTGGGTTTAAGTGTCTTATTAATACATTTCAGGATCTCATCTGTCAGACGTTCCTGCACTTGTAATCTTCTCGCAAAAACATCAACAACCCTCGGGATCTTACTCAATCCAACGATATGGCCGTTTGGAATATATGCAATATGGGCCTTCCCAAAAAATGGAAGTATATGATGTTCACAAAGCGAATAGATCTCAATGTCTTTGATGATCACCATCTCATTATAGGATTCCTCAAACATGGCGGAGCGCAGGATCTCTTCCGCATCTTGCTTATAGCCTTGAGTGAGGAATAGCATCGCCTTGGCCGCACGCTCAGGCGTATTAACCAAGCCTTCCCGTTTTACATCTTCTCCGATCTCATCGATGATGCCCGAATAGCGATCCTGAATATCTTTAGTGATCTCTATGTTGTACTCTTCTAAATTCTTATATGGAGCCATATGGTTTTTTTACCATTACTAAGTTGATAATAAGTCGCACAAAGGATCGATTAATTAACAGTCCAAAATGCATAGGCTCAAATTAAGGCATATAAGTGATATCTCCATATATTTTGTAAAGCTTCCCATTGGATATTTTGACACCAGAGTCTGAATATCTACTTTCGTATCCGAAATCTGGCTATGATCAAAGCGAGCAATATTAAAAAGTCTTTCGGGTCCCTTGAAGTATTAAAAGGGGTGGATCTCCATATTAAGGAAGGGGAGATAGTTTCTGTGGTTGGCGCCTCAGGTGCCGGGAAAACTACCTTATTGCAGATCCTGGGAACGCTCGACAATCCTTCGAATGCCGATAAGAGCAGCCTTATGATCAATGGGGTTGAGATCAGTAGCTTGTCTGAAAAGGAATTAGCCCGATTTCGAAATGAGCAAATAGGATTTATTTTTCAATTCCATCAATTGCTCCCCGAATTTACAGCGATAGAGAATGTGTGCATCCCGGCCTACATTGGGCAGAAGTCGAAACAAGAAGCTGAGGCAAGGGCTGCTGAATTGCTAACCTTTCTAGGCTTGAAAGATCGCTTGCATCACAAGCCCAACGAACTTTCAGGCGGAGAACAACAACGCGTCGCCGTGGCCCGCGCCCTGATGAATAAGCCTGCTGTACTCCTTGCTGATGAACCCAGCGGTAACCTGGATTCTGAAAGTGCTGATCGCCTGCATAAGCTCTTCTTTGAACTGCGGGAACAGATGGGACAGACCATCGTTATTGTCACCCATAATGAAGAACTCGCAGGCATGGCTGACAGAAAACTTACCATGGTCGACGGTCAAATGATCGATTCATGATACCTGATCTCAAAGCCTTTCTTGATGAGAAAGCCGAGCAGTATAATCATCCCGACTTCATTTCAACAGATCCCATTCAGATCCCACATCGTTTTAGTCAAAAAGAAGATATAGAGATCAGCGGCTTTCTAACGGCAACTATTGCCTGGGGAAATAGGAAAAGCATCATCAAAAGTGCAACACGCCTTACGGATCTCATGGGTAATTCTCCCTATGATTTTGTCATGGGCCACGATGAAAGCCAACTGGAACACCTGGATCCTTTTGTTCACAGGACATTTAATAGTACCGATGTAAAGACGTTTGTACGCGGATTGAAGCATATCTATACTAATCACGGAGGCCTGGAGGCCGTGTTTTGGAGTCAGGCAACGGATCTGCAGAATGCCATTTCAATATTTAAAAAGATTTTTTTTGAGATAGATCATCTCCCCAGATCTGAAAAGCACATCTCGGATCCCTTAAAAGGATCGGCGGCCAAACGCATCAATATGTATTTACGCTGGATGGTTCGCAATGATCAAAGAGGGGTTGATTTTGGTCTATGGCCTTCCATTTCGCCATCACAGCTATCTTGTCCGCTGGACGTACATAGTGGGAATATTGCTAGAAAATTAGGACTATTACAGCGCAAACAGAATGATGCAAAAGCGCTAAAAGAATTAGATACGGGCTTGCGAAAATTGGATCCGGCAGACCCGGTTAAGTACGACTTCGCACTTTTTGGTTTGGGGGCTTTTGAGAATTTCTGACGCTCAACCTAGCCCACAATACCCATATCTCCGAGATTTAGTGCTATCTTTTTTCCGCCCTGGTCAATAGAAGAATAAATCGCTTCGCATATTATCATATCCCTTTTGCCCATAGACCCGGGGGCTAAATTGGGCGTTCCTTCTAAAATATGACGGGTAAAATCATCCATTTGCAACTTTTGCTGGCTTTCATGCTTAAATTGAATTTTTCCACTTGAGCTCCGTCCCGCCAACGGGCCGTATGAATTTGCCGGTTCTAATTCAAACCATCCGTTTTCGCAGGAAGCATACAAGCGATTTGCCCTCGTATTATGAGAGGTCATGATCTCTCCCGCGGCACCCCCTGGGAATTCAAACTGTGCTTTTATGGTTTCATCCGTGTCTTTAAAATATTCGGGCCGTGTGCTGAATTCCTGGGCACTGACAGAATTGGGGTTTTCACCCGTACCGTAAATAGCGCTCTGAATGGAGTAAACTCCCATATTCAGCAACGCTCCCCCACCCGACAGGGCTTTATTGAGTCGCCATTGGTCTGGATTGCCTCTGGAAACATAGGCTGCATCTGCAGAAACAAACTGTACCTCACCAAATGTCTTTTCACGTACAAAACGCTTCACCTCCTGCGTATAGGGTTCTGAGTGTAGACGGTATCCTATGCCCAGTTTTACCCCGGCCTTTTCACAGGCTTCAATAATGGCATCACATTCCTGTACACTTATGGCCATGGGTTTCTCACAAATGACATGCTTCCCGGCCTGTGCCGCCCGAATCGAAAATTCGGCATGCATGCTATTGGGCAAAACCACATAGACTATATCAATGGCTTCATTATTGGCTATATTATCAAATGACTCATAATCATAAATACACTTTTGCGGGATTTGGTATTCATTCGCCCATCTCTTTGCCTTGGCAGGCGTACCTGTTACGATACCCGCAAGGTGACAGTGCGTGGTTTCCTGCAGAGCTGGTGCTAGTTGGTAGGTACTGTAGGCTCCTAACCCAACAAGGGCTATACCCAGGGAACGCTTATCTTTTTTCTGCCCCCCCATCGCGCATGATAGAGGCATACTGCTAATCAATGCCGTCCCTGCAATCCCCTGTCCGAGAATCTTGTTAAATTTTCTACGGGATACCGATGTCTTCATAATTCCATTTACTAAATTCTTCAGTTACTCAAAAATACAGACAAAAATTGAAGGGTCATTTTCTTTGCTTTTCATTGCATTAAATTCTATACATTTAAGCTTCAATTCCTCATAGCAACAACATGAAAAAAGTTATTCTCCTTCTATCAATCATTTCTCTGGGCTTTTCCCAGGCCCAGGAACGCAAAATCCCGGTAGATACAACGGTGACCACCCAACACTCAGTAACTGTAAATGGCAGCGCTTTTACCTATACAGCTACTACAGGGACGCAACCAGTTTGGGATGAGCAAGGCGAGCCCATTGCTGCTCTTCATTATACATATTATACGCGCAATGCCGTAAAAAATAGAGAATCCAGGCCCCTATTGATCTCTTTTAACGGTGGCCCCGGATCAGGGTCTGTTTGGATGCACCTGGCCTATACCGGCCCTAGAATATTAAAAATCGATGATGAAGGCTATCCTGTACAACCATATGGCGTTCGTCAAAATCCATACTCTGTTTTAGATGTCACGGATATCGTCTATGTCAATCCTGCCAACACAGGCTATTCGAGAACCATTCCGGAATCAGGTGAAGAAGTAGATCGGAAAAAATTCTTCGGGATCAACGCCGATGTGAAATATTTGGCAGAGTGGTTAAATACCTTCGTCACCCGCAATAATCGCTGGCGTTCGCCCAAATATATTGTAGGTGAAAGTTATGGTGGCACCCGCGTCATGGGGCTATCCCTGGCACTTCAGAATCAGCAATGGATGTATTTGAACGGGGTGATAATGGTATCGCCGGCAGATTACAAAGTGATCCGTGTAGGCGGTCCTGTTAGCAGTGCCTTAAACCTCCCCTATTATACCGCTGCGGCATGGCATCAAAAAGCATTGCCATCCGATCTGCAGCAAAAAGATCTATTAGATATTCTTCCGGAATCTGAGGAATACACTATAAATACAGTGATCCCGGCAATCGCCAAAGGCGGGTTCATATCCGATGCGGAAAAAGATCAGGTGGCAGAGAAGATGGCCTATTATTCCGGACTCAGCAAGAAGGAGATCCTGGATCATAACCTCGATGTGCCCACACGATATTTTTGGAAAGCCCTGCTAAGAGACAAAGGGGGCTATAATGTGGGTCGGCTAGACAGTCGCTACCTCGGAATAGACAAGCGCCTGGCCGGAACCGGGCCGGATTATAGCGCCGAACTAACATCCTGGCTTCACAGCTTTACCCCTGCCATCAATTATTACCTGCAGGAAGAATTAAAATTTAAGACTGATATCAAGTATAATATGTTTGGACCTGTCCGGCCCTGGGATAACAGTGACGACAATACCCGCGATAATTTGCGACAGGCCATGGCTCAGAACCCATATCTGAACGTACTAGTCCAAAGTGGCTACTACGATGGCGCAACTACGTATTTTAATGCGAAATATACCATGTGGCAAGTAGACCCCAGCGGAAGGATGAAAGACAGGTTTGAGTTTAAAGGGTATAGAAGCGGCCATATGATGTACCTGAGGCGGGAAGATCTCAAACAGGCCAATGAAGACGTGAGGGCGTTTATCCTTCGAACATCAAATACTGGGAAATCGGCCAAATACTAGCTAAGGGGGTTGCCGATGAAAAAAATTCAGTTCACAAACCCACACCGCCGGAAACATTATGAGTTTTTCAAGGGGATGAACCACCCGCACTTCAATGTGACGGCCCAGGTAGACATCAGCCATTTTGCCAAATATGTCAAGGAAAATCAGCTGCCTTTTTCTTTGAGCCTGGTCTATTTCCTTTCGCGCACTGCCAATGAGATCCCTGAGTTCAAGTGGCGCATCAGAGGCGAGGATGTGGTAGAGCATGCAGCCGTACATCCTTCCTATACGGTATCTACCGAAGCTGCAGACGTCTTTAGTTTTTGTACGGTGCCTTATACTTCGGAATATGATCGCTTTATCAGCACTGCAAAAGAGATACAGCAGAAGATGTGGGAAAATCCCAACTTAGAAGACGAAGAAGGCAGGGACGATTACCTATTTCTTTCCGGCCTGCCCTGGATCCGTTTTACCAGCATGCAACATGCTATGCAGGAGCATCCTGGAGACAGTGTTCCCAGGATTAGCTGGGGTAAATATTACACTTTGGAAAATAAGACCTTGCTGCCTGTTTCTGTGCAAGTGCATCACGCGCTGGTAGACGGTCGCCATGCCGGGGCCTATTTTGAACTGCTCGAAGCCCAGTTTGCTTCTCCACAAAACTGGTTGACATAATTTATCACCTAAAGGAAATTTATGTAGTGACATACTAGTTGCGCACATATGCCGTTTTATTTCTACTAGACTTACTAGCCTTAAATTTTACTTTATGAAATACCTAAAAAAAAGTAGCCTATTAGCCATTTTGTTCGTGTTTATAGCAGCCTGTTCGAGTGACGAAGAACCTGTATTCCAGGATGAGGCGTTGGAACTTCCGCCATTTGAAACTTTGATGGCCGATTTTGAAGCCTTCACTGATAACCCGGGATCCGGCAAATTTGTCGTATCCTATCTGGACAAGGAGCCAAAATCCAATTGGAATTTAGCGCGTCTTGTTATTGGGACCTGGAACGTGACTTTATTTACGACTCTTGCTGTTCCAATTACATCTTTCAAAACAGCATTTTTACATGATCCGGAGCGTATCGGTGACGATAAATGGCAATGGGCCTATACCGTAGAAGGTTTTGGCGGTGAATATGCAGCCCGATTAACCGGGGAACTGGTAGGCGATGCCATCGTCTGGGAAATGTACGTATCCCGCAGTGGCATAGAAGCCTTTGATGAATTCCTCTGGTTTATGGGAGAATCTGCCCGTGATGGCAGTTCTGGACATTGGATCCTCAATCAAGGGCCAGACAGGCAACATGCTATGCTTCGTATTGACTGGGTTCGGGAGATGGAAGAAGTTGGAACAATTAGATATACATGGGTTCGGGAATTCGCTGATGATCAAAGCGACGATCCTTATAGAAACAGTTATCTGGAATATGGGTTGATGGAAGGTGATTACGATGCTTATTTCGATGCACATATCTATGAAGCAAATCTTCAGGACTTTGTTGACGTTAGAATGGAATGGAATCGCGATCTATATTTTGGACGCATACGGGCGCCCCATTTCTATGAAGATATGGATTGGCATTGCTGGGATGGCACTGGAGAAGACGTTCTTTGCGAATAAGCAATAACCTAATAATAAAAACCCTGAAGTACATACTTCGGGGTTTTTTTATGGGAATTGCGGTTGAATTCGTATCTTCTGAACTGCACGAAAAGCTATGCGCCAATACATTTACTTGTTATTCCTCTTGTCGGGCATGAGTACCACTATTAACGCACAAGATTGGGCCCAACTCGAACACTTCAAAATGGAAAATGAATCCCTCTCAGCTCCGGCAGAAGGCCAGAATCGCGTTGTATTTATGGGAAATTCCATCACGATTGGGTGGAAGGATGCCGATCCTGAATATTTTGAGCAGCACCCATATGTGAATAGAGGTATCAGCGGGCAGACAACACCTCAGATGTTGTTGCGATTCCGTCAGGATGTGATCGAACTGAAGCCCAGCGCTGTGGTTATCCTGGCCGGCACCAATGATATCGCTGGCAATACGGGTCCGATGACCATCAAACAGATATTGGACAATATTATTTCAATGACCCAATTATCCAAAGCCCACGACATCGAAGTTCTTTTGTGCTCGGTCTTGCCGGCCTTTGATTATCCGTGGCGTCCTGGTCTTGAACCGAACATCAAGATTCCTCGACTCAATGCCGAAGTTAAAAAATATGCTTCAGAGCATGGCCACCACTACGTTGACTATTTCAGCGCAATGACAGATGGAAACAACAGCCTAAAATCCCATCTAGGATATGACGGAGTACATCCCAACCGCGCAGGCTATGATGTGATGAAGCCGATATTGGAACGCGCTATCTCACAAGCATTTGAATCTCAAGAATGACCACAAATTAATGGTTACTCCTGCCCCACTCATCAGCATTCTAATACCTTTTAAGAATACAGCTGTCTATTTACCGGAATGTTTGGAATCTATTAGAAGCCAATCGTATTCCAACTGGGAAGTATGTGCTGTAAATGACCATTCAACAGATGCCAGCCTGGCCTTATTAGAAACATGGTCGCAAAGAGATCCAAGGTTCAAGGTGGCTGCCAATCCGGGAAAAGGAATTATCCCAGCCCTGCGAAAAGCGTTGGAAATGAGTTCAGGTGAACTTATCACCCGAATGGATTCTGATGATATCATGAAGAGGGATAAACTAAAGTTCCTGTGCACTCCCCTGTACCATAATGGACCGGGGTATCTTGCTATTGGAGGCGTACGCTATTTTTCTGAAAGGGGAATCAGCGATGGCTATGCCCGATATGAACGATGGCTAAATAAACTCACCGCTGCAGGGAATAATTATTCAGAATTGTACAAAGAATGTGTGATCCCTTCGCCATGCTGGATGACGTTTAGGGAAGATTTGTTTAAAGCAGGTGCTTTTGATGCGGACAGGTATCCAGAGGACTATGACCTTGCTTTTAGATTTTACAAAGCTGAGCTAAAATGCATTCCCTGTAATGACATCTTGCACGATTGGCGTGATTATGAAGAGCGCACGTCGAGAAATCACGAACATTATGCCCAAAACTATTTCTTGAAGATAAAGCTTCATTACTTCCTCGATTTGCATTATCAGGCTTCGAGGCCGCTCACCCTCTGGGGAGCCGGAGCCAAAGGCAAGGAAATCGCCCAAGACCTTACATCCAGGAATGTGCCTTTTCATTGGCTTTGTGATAACCCTAAAAAAATCGGTAAGAACATCTATGGCAATCTGCTTTTACATTTTAGTGAGATTGAAAAAATGGATAAGCCTCAGTGTATTATTACAGTCGCAAATGAAGTTGCTCAGATAGAAATCAGTGCGTTTATGGACAAGAGAGGCTTTCAATCTATGCAGGATTATTTTTTCTTCTGTTAATCTATGAATATGTAGGAATACAGCCATTGGAAATACCTATATTTGCACAATCTTATTGAGGAATGCAGTTTAAACATCCGGAACTACTTTGGGCACTTCTTCTTCTCCTTCTCCCTATTATTATTCATTTATTTCAGCTTAGACGTTTTAAGAAAACGCCATTTACCAATGTTAGGCTGCTACAAAAAGTTGTTTCCCAATCCCGTAAAAGTAACCGTCTGAAAAAATGGTTACTCCTATTTGCACGCCTGGGCCTCATAGCTGCTATCGTGATCGCATTTGCGCAGCCCTTTGTTACCAATGATTCAGCTTTTATTGAGCGTGATACGGTAATTTACCTGGATGATTCCTTTAGTATGCAGGCAAAAAATGACGCCGGAAGCCTTTTTGAAAATGCCATTCAATCCGTACTAAAAGGCGCTGAACGGGAACAGACCGTAACCCTTTTTACGAATACCAGAACCTTTGCCAAATCATACATACGCGATATTCGCGGCTCCCTTCTTGAGCTAACACCCAGTCCGCATCAACTGAGCCTTGATGAAGTATTGATAAAAGCAAACACCTTATTTGAGAACGGTGATGCTACAGAAAAAGACCTGATCTTGCTAAGTGATTTCCAGGATCGATTTGCCAGGAATGAAATAACATTGCCAGAGGATATTCGTGTTCTTGGTGTGGACCTGAAGCCAGAAGAGCCTACTAATGTGGCGATAGATTCACTTTATGTTAGCGCAACTAATCCCACCGCACTGGAATTAAGTGTAAATCTGAGTAAAACAGGCGAGATTAGCGATATTCCTGTTTCCCTTTTTGATGGTGGTAGGTTAATTGCCAAGACGTCTGCCAATTTTGAGGAGACTGATCAAACACGCGTCATTTTTAGTGTTCCGGAAGAAGAACGTATTATCGGCCGCGTAGAGATTTCTGAGGCTGGTCTGGATTTCGATAACCTCTTATATTTCAATCTGGGCGAAAAAGCCAGGATCAAAGTCATGGTGATCGGCGATACTTCAAACGATTATCTCAGTCGGATTTTTACAACAACTGAGTTTGATTATACAGCCATTGCCTTATCGGCATTAAATTATACTGATATCGATTCGCAGAATCTGATCGTATTAAATGAATTAAGCAACTTACCCCTAGCCCTTCAGAATACTTTAAAAGCTTTTAGTCAGGAAGGCGGACATATTGTCTTAATTCCCGGAAAAGAAAGTGCCCTGTCTGAGTATAACAACTTCCTGTCAGGATTTGGGCAGTCGCGTTTGAACCCAGCGAGAACAGATTCACTCAGGATCACCTCTATCAGCTTTCAGCATCCGCTGTACAAAGAGGTATTTGAACAGCAAGTAGAAAATTTTCAATACCCTGTGAGTTCCTATTATTATCCGATTGATAGCAATATGGGGAAAGTGCTGGGCTATTCAGACAACAGTCCGTTTCTTATCGGAAGACCAGGCTTGTATATGTTCTCTTCGCCCCTATCTGGCAGCGAATGTAATTTTATTAATTCTCCTTTAGTTGTGCCAACATTCTATGAAATGGGAAAACAAAGTTTGGCCTTACCTGATCTTTACTACTCCCTAGGGGATCGTTCAGAAGTTGATGTTAGTGTTCCAATGGCACAGGACCAAATTATAAAAGTAGCCCGGGAGGGCTATGAGTTTATACCGCTGCAACAGTCTTTTGCCAATAAAACACGCTTAACATTTATTGATAATCCTGTAGAACATGGCACCTACTCCGTATTGGTAAAAGGCGATACTTTAAAGCAAATAAGTTTTAACTACCCCCGTGAAGAAAGTAATTTAAGCTATTCAGATCCTTCCAATTTGGCTAATGTTAGCATGAAGGAAAATATAGAAGAATTATTTACCGACCTGGCTGAGGAAAATCGCGTAGAATCCCTTTGGAAATGGTTTGTTATTTTAGCACTGATTTTTATCCTGGCTGAAGTGGGAATTCAAAAATTTATTCGATGAATGTACTGCTAAAATCCGTTACGATCATTTCTCCCCGGTCTCCGGAATATCATAAAAAAAAGAGGGATATCCTGATCAAAAATGGTCAGATAAACAAAATTGCTACTTCCATCCGCGATGCGGGCAAGGTAAAGACGATTTCAATTCCAAATCTTCATGTATCCCCGGGCTGGTTTGACAGCGGGGTGTGCTTTGGAGAGCCCGGATATGAAGAAAGGGAAACACTTTCCAACGGACTTAAAGTTGCCGCTAATAGTGGATTTACCGCCATTGTACTGCAACCAAATACAAATCCACTGCCTGATACGAGTGGGGATGTTGTGTTTTTGAAAAAATCAGTAATAAATGGGGCAACTTCATTGTACCCTCTCGGAACCGTAACCGTTAATTCGGAAGGAAAGACGCTGGCTGAAATGTTCGATATGCATCAGGCAGGCGCTATTGGCTTTTATGATCATAAGCGGCCCTTAGAACATGGGAATGTGCTAAAGATTGCGCTTCAGTATACTCAGAACTTTGATGGGCTCGTCTATAGTTTTCCACTGGATGCAGACCTCGCTTCTCAGGGCCTGGTCCATGAAGGTGAAGTTTCTACCAGACTGGGCTTAAAAGGAATCCCATCTTTTGCCGAAGAATTGCGCATAAAACGAGACCTGGCCATCCTGGAATATACAGGTGGAAAACTGCATTTCCCTACGATCTCAACTACCCAAGCTGTAGATTTGATCGCTGCTGCGAAGGCTAAAGGCCTGGATGTCAGCTGTAGTGTGGCCCTTCAAAATTTGTGGTGTACAGATGAGACCTTACACGAATTTGACAGTGATTACAAAGTACAGCCACCTTTGCGTTCCGACACAGACAGGAAGGCATTGCGGGAAGGGTTAAGAAAAGGGATCATTGATATGGTCATTTCAGATCATACGCCGATAAATATTGAATTAAAACGTGTAGAATTTGAACAAGCCGCCTTTGGTAGCCTGGGTCTGGAAAGTATGTTTGGCGTATTAAATTCGATCTATAATACTAGCGCAGCTATTGGGATCTTACTGAGAGGCAGGGAGCGTTTTGGCCTGGAACGCCCAAAAATTGCAAAAGGAGAAATAGCTGATCTTACGCTCTTTGATCCGAAACATCGGTATGTATACGACAGGGAAATGTGCCAGTCTACTTCTAAAAACTCCTTGTTCTTTGGAAGCAACTTAAAAGGGAAAGTGTACGGCACCCTGGCCAATTCTATTCTTAGTCTTCAAAAATGAGCAGCACTCCCCCTGGAAAAACAACGGCCATTGTAGCGTATTTGACCCTGGTTGGTGCCCTTATAGCGATCACCATGAATCTGGAGCCCAAGCATGCCTATGCCCGGTTTCATACCCGGCAAGCTTTTGGATTGCATCTCACATTTATAGCATGCAGCTTATTCCTCAGCGTTACATTTGATTGGTATGTCTGGGTGGGTTTGTATATTTTCTATTTTATCCTGTGGATCTATGGGTTTTATCTGGCATTAACAGATAAGACTACGCCCATTCCTCTTGTCGGACCTTATTTTCAAAAATGGTTTACATTTATCCAATAAGATGAAGCAGCCCCAACTCTCATTAGTACACCTCTACAAACCCGGAACGACCAATAAGGGGAAGCAGCCGGCTGTATTCCTGTTTCACGGCTATGGGAGTGATGAAGAGGATCTTTTTTCTTTTGCCTCAGAACTGCCGCCACAATTAGCTGTAATATCGGTCAGAGCGCCAAGACCTATGAGCCCTTTTGGAAATGCATGGTATACGCTGAATTTTGACGCACCTCAGGGTAAATGGAGTGATATTGACCAGGCGATCGAATCCCGAAACATGATCTTTAAATTCCTTGATGAGGCCATTGAAGCCTATGACCTGGATCCGGAAAATATCAGCCTTATGGGCTTTAGTCAGGGAACAGTGCTCTCATATGCCGTCGCCCTGTCCCGACCGGAAAAAATTAAGAATTTAATCGCATTGAGCGGATATATTGATACCCAGGTACTGGAAGAGGGATATCAGGAAAAGCCGATAAATAGGTTGAATATTTATATCTCTCATGGCCAGGTAGATCAGGTAATCCCGGCCGAATGGGCGCAAGCATCATCAGACACCTTAAAATCCATGGGAATAGCACACACTTACGAGGAATACCCAGTTGGTCATGGTGTTTCGCCACAAAACTTCTTTGCCTTAAAAGCGTGGCTTGAGCGGCATATTTAGTTTGAATTCATATAGAGCAAGTGCTCTTTTACGTTGAAATCCACATCCTTATTATCCTTTAAATCATAGGTGATCAGCAATTCTCCCCAATACTTACCATCTGAAAAATCGGCGATCAGCCATTTATGGTTAAGCAATTTGATCTTATTGATCTTAAAATCCCCGTTCATTCCCTCATAGGGAACTAGCGGATTGTCTCCTTTTTGCTCATTGGATTCCAATAATCGGTCTGAAATATACCCACTAAGATCGTCCATATCCAGGTGATCATAGTATGAAAGCGCATCGTCATTATTCTCCAGAGAGAAATACTGCATGTCGAGGATCTCAAACATTGAGTTTTGGAGGGAATCTTTATAGCCCTCTTCCCGGGATTCCAGTGTTTGGATCTTAGCATCCAGTGACTTGATCTGACGGGACCCGCTGACACCCAGATATATAGCGGTCAATGCTGCAAAAACGAATAAATACAAAAATATTTTGGCCTTCATAGGTTATATGTTAAGTTCTAAATTATCATAGGCTAAGTGCACCCCAGGGGGTAAATCCTTTTCCACATCGGCATGGAAACCTAAATGATGGCTTATATGGGTTAGATACGCCACTTCAGGTTGTACACGCCCTATGAATTCCAACGCTTCTTCCAAATTAAAATGTGAGTGATGAGGTTGTATGCGTAATGCATTAACGCATAGTACTTTAACTCCTTTTATTTTAGCTACTTCTTTATCTGAAATTGTTTTTATATCAGTTAGATAAACGAATTCATCAATACGAAATCCCAGCACCTGAAGTCGGTTGTGAAATCCTTCTATCGGGATAACCATTTTACCGCTTAAAGAGAAAGGCTCATCTGCCTTGATCTCATGATAGGAAATTGCCGGAGCACCCGGATACCGGCCTTCATCGGCAAAAATATAATCAAAACGTTGTTTAAGGGATTCCTCCACCCGCTTGAGCGCATATACCGGAATATCGCCCTGACGAAAGAAAAAGGGCCTGATATCGTCTATACCAGCCGTATGATCGGCGTGTTCATGCGTAAATAAAATTCCGTCGAGCTGCGAGATCGGGTTGCTCAGTAATTGTTGTCTGAAATCAGGACCGCAATCGATGACATAGTTATGTGAATCCCATGAAACCAATACAGAAACACGAAGTCTTTTATCCCGCGGATCAGAACTGAGGCATACAGGATGATCACTTCCAATTACGGGGATGCCCTGTGATGTTCCTGTACCTAAAAAGATTATTCTCAACCCTGCTTTCTTTTGTTTCAAATTTATAATATAATTACTAACCAATCGTTCAATCTTTATACCTTTGTAGGGCAAATAATTGCTAATGGCTTCACAACCTAAGAAAGATCTCGCTTTCGAAAATATTCCTTCGATCAAAGCCAAAACTCTGCGTATTAATTTGAATCCGGATATCTACGGAACATTCGCTGAGATTGGGGCCGGACAGGAAACTGCACGTCACTTTTTTAGGGCCGGAGGCGCATCAGGGACCATTGCAAAAGCAATGAGTGCCTATGATAAGCAGTTTAGTGATGCCATCTATGGTGTCGAAAAAGACGGGCGTTATGTTACCCAGCCCCGTTTAAAGAAGATGCTGGATTATGAGATGGGCTTGATCGAAGAGCGATTAGACAGGGCGGAACATCCAGACCGACTCTTTTTTACCTATGCGAATACAGTCGCTACTATTGATTTTTCTAAGCGGTATAAAGGCCACGGCTGGATCGGGATGAAATTTCAATTAGATCCCGGTCAAACCGATTATGACGAAATTGTCATGCATGTCCGTTTCAAGCAAACGGAAGCACGACTACAACAAGAAACGCTTGGAGTTGTTGGGGTAAACATGATATATGGAGCCTTTTTCAAATACCACAAGCCCAGGAAATTATTAAAATACCTCTATGACCATATTGATCGAGATACCATTGAGGTAGATATGATCAACTTTTCAGGGCCTAATTTCAAGAATGTGGATAATCGCCTGATGAGCTTACAGCTTATCCGAAATGACATGACCGATGCGGTGATGTTTGGGCCGGACGGCAACAACTTGCTTCCTGCGACTGTCCTATATAAAAAGAACATCCTTACACTGCGAGGTAGTTTCAGACCAGTGACCAAGGTGAATATGGACATGTTCCAGAAGTCCTATGATATATTTATCCGGGAACAAACCGTGGAAGAAGAAAAGACCATAGTGATCTTTGAGATCACGCTGGCAAATTTAAAAGCATCCGGTGAAATTGACGAACGCGATTTCATGGATCGGGCCCAATTATTATGCTCGCTTGGCCATACGGTAATGATCTCTAAATTCCAGGAGTATTTCAAATTAGTGGAATACTTTAACAACTATACCAAAGCCCGCCTGGGGCTAACTATGGGCGTTAGCAACCTGGTGGATGTATTTGATGAGAAGTACTACAGACACCTTAGTGGTGGCATCCTGGAGGCTTTTGGTAAGCTCTTCTTCAAAAACTTAAAGGTATATCTCTATCCGATGAAGGATAAGAATACAGGGCAGATCCTCACCTCAAACAATATCAAAGTGCATCCTCGCATGAAAGAACTTTATAAGTTCTTTAAATACAATGGCAAGGTGATGGACATTATAGACTACGATCCGGATGTGCTCCATATCTTCTCCAGGGAAGTACTCAGACGTATCGCTGCAAAAGAGGATGGCTGGCAGGAGATGCTGCCGGAAGGGGTCGCAGAAATGATCACAAAAAATGAGCTGTTTAAAACTGCTGTAGCCCTGGAACCCGCGGCTGAAACAGAAGATAAGAGCTAGCTCAATTCTAGTTGAGCAGTATGATCTTTGGTCTTAACCTTATCGATACGCTGAACAACAACTCCCGCTTCATCAATGACAAACGTTTTTCGATGAATACCGTCAAATTCACGTCCCATAAACTTTTTCGGTCCCCACACACCAAAGGCATTAATGACCTCATGTTCTGTGTCGGCCAATAGTGGAAATGGGAATTCGTATTTATTTTTGAAATTCGACTGCTTCTGCTGATTGTCTGCACTAACTCCCAGGAGGGAATAACCCTTTTCAATAATTTCTTTATAGTTATCGCGCAAATTGCAGGCCTCAACCGTACATCCGGGTGTATTTGCCCGGGGATAGAAAAATACAATAAGTTTCTTTCCTTTGTAGTCGCTTAGTCGAACCAGGTTCCCTTGTTCGTCATAGGCGGTAAAATCAGGTACGGCATCTCCGACATTGAGTGTCTTCATTAATAATTATTGTTTAATTATTTTCATACAAAGTTAAACATAAATGACCAAAAAAGAAAAAGTCCGGTTTATTATTAACAGCTTGGCGCAATTATATCCTGAGATACCTATCCCCCTGGATCACAAGGACCCCTATACCCTGCTGATTGCTGTCTTATTATCTGCACAAAGTACAGACGTCCGGGTCAACCAGATCACACCGCTCCTTTTTAACCGCGCTTCTACGCCCTGGGAAATGGTTAAACTAAGTGTAGATGAGATCCGTGAGATCATCAAACCCGTTGGACTATCCCCTTCGAAATCAAAAGCCATACACGCTTTGTCTGGCATTTTATTAGACAAATACAAAGGGCATGTTCCGGAAAGTATGGAATTGTTAGAAGAACTTCCTGGTGTCGGACATAAAACGGCAAGTGTAGTTGTATCTCAAGCCTTCGGCATTCCGGCATTCCCTGTTGATACACATATACACCGACTCATGTACCGCTGGGGTCTGACGAATGGGAAGAATGTGATTCAAACTGAGAAGGACGCTAAGCGCCTCTTCCCTAAAGAGTTATGGAATTCGTTACACCTGCAGATCATTTGGTATGGCAGGCAATATAGTCCGGCCCGAGGCTGGGATATCGAGAAAGATGTGATAACAAATACGGTAGGAAGGAAATCGGTAATTAAAGAAGGGTGGAAAATAAAAAAGGCCCGCAAATAGCGGGCCTGTATGTCTTAGTTCAGGTTTGTTTCAAATTGAAACTTCTGATATCTTGTTATTCTCAGGGATTGTGAAAAAGCGATCAAAAAGTTTACTTTTTCCTGGTTAACTTCCCAAATTTCGCAAGCGTCCTGTTCTTTTGAGTAAATTTTTTCCATGCGTTATCATACTAGTTTATGTAAGAATAACGCAACTAAAATAGAATTATTGCTCAATTTGGAGCTTAGCTCCTAATTCGTCAGAACGATGTTGTTTTTTTCGATGATCTTGCGAAGATTGATCAGGGCATATCGCATTCTTCCCAAGGCAGTATTAATACTCACACCCGTGTTTTCTGAAATCTCTTTAAAGCTCATATCCCTGTAGATACGCATAAGCAATACCTCTTTTTGATCTTCCGGTAGCTCATCGATCAAGATCCCCAGATCACTATCGATCTGATTCTTTATTATCTGACTTTCTGCATTGAGTTTATCATCAGAGATCACAGAGAATATGTTGAAATCATCACTGCTCTCAAACTTGGGCATTCTTCTGTTCTTTCTGAAAAAGTCAATAATAAGGTTGTGGGCAATACGCATTACCCATGGAAGGAACTTCCCTTCTTCGTTATACGATCCTTTTTTAAGTGTTTTGATCACCTTAATAAAGGTATCCTGAAAAATATCTTCAGCAATATCGCGGTCCAGAACCTTTGAGTAAATAAAGCTGGTAATTCGTTGATTGTGTCGGTTGATCAGTACTTCTAGTGATTTCTCATCACCTTCGATGTAATTCCTAACGAGAATTGAATCATCTTTTTGTAAATCCATTTGAGTGTTATTTGGTTAAGATCGATGCCGCTTTGGTTTACTGGGGAAAAAAGGGCCGCTGTTAATAGTTAATTAGTTTTTGATGTTAATTCCAGAACTAAAGTAGATAAAGACACAAGTGGATGAAAAACTATGTTGTGTAACCCCCAAAAAATGATGTCAAATGCCATTTTTTGCATTTTCCGTACAATAATTCAATGAAAAATCAGTTGCTGCAGGCTTGCTGCAGCCCAGGCAGATATATTCGCCATGTTCGGGTTCATAGGCGCGCAATATGAGCAGGACAAAGGCGGAAACCGAAAAGCCTGGAAAGAGTAGGAATCACTTGACTTATTAATATGAGCAAAATAACTTTAATAGGAATTGCACTTATCTCGGTATTTGCATTATCCGAGCCTTCCCTGAAAACATCGGAAGCAGCGTTTAATACAGATTACCCTCTTAAAGCAGCTTCTGAATTGGTTAATACCCCGGAATACCAGGAATATGGCGGTATTTGTACAGTTACAACTCATGGATATATCTGGGTTGATGGGGCAACGATATATTTCAGACTGACAGTTGAAGGTCCATGTGACTCTCGGATTGCGGATATGGTTAGAGACGCTATTCGAGAGCTTAGAGGAATTAAATAGGTATAATTAAAAGAAATCTAAATGAAAAATATACAAAGAACACTATTGGTATTAATGGCATTTTCATATTCATTTCTGGGATATGCAAACAAAGAAGTGCACGAATTAGGAGAAATTGATAATATACTTCGAATCGAAATTGAGTCAGAATCTGGGGCAATTAATGTAGAAAGAAGATTTGAAACATCGGAAGCATTATTTGATTTCAATGTAGTTGACATGTTAACTTCAATTACTGTAGAAGATGACTTCTGTACTGTTTCAATCACAGTCAGGGTCAGAGTAGGCGTTGATTCAAATTTTATTGAAGTCTCTGCCACGGTTAACGATATCCCATGTGACGATGTCGCCGCAGTAGCAAGACGTACTATTCAACAATTGAAGGCAGGTATAAAATAATAACAATAAAGCAGTAAGGCTATTTTAAAGTCTTACTGCTTCAATTCAACACAATGGTTAGATATATGTCATACCTGCTATTCCTTTTAAGTCTTTTACAGGGGTTTTCCCAGGAACAAAAATTAAAGATCGACTATGATCTTTATATCAACGGACTTTCCTTGTCCAAATGGAATGCAGAAATGTTTATCACGAATGAATTTTCCGTATTTATCTGGAACAATACAGGTAGTAAATATGAAGAAATTGAATCCGAAGAAAATGAATTGGAATTAACCCTAGAACTTTCAGATTCCATAGGAACCATTAATTATTATTCAAAAAAAAAGGATTCAATAATTACAAGAACAATAGGTTTCGAGAATGTCAAAATACTACAGGAAAAAAGAACACATATCACATGGGAGCTTCATTCAGAAACAAAAACTATTGGAGAATTCGAGTGCCATAAAGCCAGCTGTTCTTTTCGGGGGCGGGAATACCAAGCTTGGTATGCTCCGGAGATTCCTATTTTCTTAGGACCATGGAAACTTCACGGCCTGCCTGGTCTTGTAGTGGAAGTAAGAGACAAGGCAGGTATGTTCCAGGCCTATTTCAAAAGATTCAGTCAAACCGATATAAATCTTGATCGCTATCTGAATTCCCTTCAATCCGATAGCTATATGAGTATTGAGGAATACGCTGAGGCTCAAAGAGATCTTGGAGAAGAACTGCTGAAAAAGATGAAGCTAAGTTTTCCTCGGGAGTACAATATATCAATAGACGGTATTAAGCAAGATCGATTAGAACGTGAGTTTAATTGAAGTCCTCCTCAATGAAATTCCTAATTCGAAATTCTTTACCCTTCATCTTACTAT
>JAOTYW010000132.1 GCA_029861705.1 Flavobacteriaceae bacterium | reverse complement strand
GAAATGGTATTTAATTGCAAATGTAACCGTCCGAGGAGGTATTCAATATTCCTTTGCAGTGACTCTAGGCTGTAACGTTGTTGGATTACATTTCTATTGTGCATTAGATCCTCCATACTGTTTTGAGGATAAAAAACATGCTCGCTTATCCTGGCAATCAGGTTTCTTGGAATAGTATAGCCTTTAAACTCCAGGACCTTTAATCGCTGCGATTCATCCAGATGAGAGCCAATTACCTGTTCATAAACCGCTCTGGGTTCATATTGCTTGCAAAATATTGGGGTTCCGCATGCTGCAGCTTCAATGATCGGGAGTCCCCTTCCTTCGGTCTGGCTTGGCAACAGTATTAAAGAGGCAACTTGGTACAATATTTCAATATCAAGTGGCTTCTTGTATTTTTTTTTGAACTCGTGTCTATCAAATTCACTGAAAAAAAACCCTAATAGAACTTTTGATCTCAATTCAACGGCAATTTCTTCAAGAAAATTCTTAAAATCTTCTAACAGATGTTGGTAATAGTTTTGCTGGCCGTGAGGAATAGGACCGGAGACCAATAGGGAGAGGGTTAGTTGAGGATTGTCTTGAAATTTCTTTGTGAAGTCTGCATTGGCAAATAACTGCTTAACCAATAGGAAATTAAGCTCGATAGACTTTCTACTTATTACTCTTGTTGGCTGTAAAAAGACGATGTTGTTATTTACAAAATCAAAATTCTTTAAAGTATTGTACCCAAGTAAAATAGGCTTTAATGAACGTTTGCTTTTAATGTGATTTGCAACCTTATGAACCGTTATCGTATCTTTCTTGTTGGCAAAAATAGACGCCATCTGCATAAATGCTTTAATGATGTCCCTCCTACTTATATGGTCCGGTTTAATGTCCACAGCGGTACCTATCATTGCCGTATTTGCCGGATTGTGGCCCTTTATATTGACGAGATGAGTGTGCTGTAACTCATTAATATTCACATTCATCCATGACCGACTTTCCCATGGATAGATCATGTCGATCACTGAAAAGAATTCACCAACATGAGCATTATGAAAGAAGAAATCTCTTGGACCTTTTTTTAAGCCTTTCTTTTTTATAACAACCTCCCTGTTGCCTCCCTCCCAATAGAAATCGTGATTGTTACTCATCACAGGGATGCCTAAGTACTCAGAAATTAATACAGTGGCCAGCGCTAAAGAAACGTTTCCAGGATTCGAGCAAACATTAATTAGATAGAGCAACGCAATATTGTTCTCTTCAATGTACTTGCCAAGTTTTTCAACCAGTACCAATACCTCATCCCAGAATTTTAAAATAAGTTCATTATACTCGGTACTGCCCCTTTCCATTTTAATTTTGAAGAAATCGTCATATAGTGGCCAGTTATCAAAGCCATCCATTTCTTTGATTACTTTCTTAAAGGCATCTTCATGAATCAATTCATCGGCTTCAGGTTTGATCTCTCCGGCGATATAATGAATAGGAATGCTGGGGTAGATCTTTTTGAAGGTTTTGGCATACTTTTCAGTTTCAACCGTAATTCCGTCGATGGCAAAATAAAACGTAATGAAAGCAATTCCACCAGTTTCGATATGGTCACTGAACACCTTAAAGTTCTCCTTAAAAGCAGCTACGGAGTGCCGTTCTTTAAATCGATCAATAAACAATCCGAGGTCAAACCAAGTTTGAATCTCTTGCTTTCTTAATTCCCCTAATATTTTATCAATTTTGGCCAATGGTGTTATTCAGGCCTGGATATAAAGATTCAAAAACTAAACAAGTCGTTTAAATTTTCTTCGAGAACATCAAATGAAAAATACTTTTTCCCCAGGTTATGGTTATACTCTCCAATTTCCCTACAATATCGCTCATTATATATGATATCCGCCATTTTTTTGACCTTATCATCTGATAAGTGATTGTTTTCCAACATAACCGTTTTAAAACCCTTATTCCCAATATCCTGCATATAAACCGGTTTATAGTTGTTTACAAAGATTGGTTTTTTGGCCAAAGCAGCCTCTAAAAAGGCGTTTCCAAAACCTTCATAAGTACTGAAATACGTACAGGCTCTGCCGTGTGCATACACATCCGAAAGATCTTTATGGTCCCGCACCATATGTGATGCGAATATTACCTGGTTGGCTAGGTTCAGATCATGAATTTGATCTACAATTTCATTATAATATTCCCGATTCTGATCATCATTATTATTTCCTGTAATGATAAGCTTTACCTTTTTGTCATTCAATTTTTCAATTAATGAAACGGCAGTTTCTATACCTTTTCTGCGCACGATGCGTGTTACCTGTAACAACGCAATCTCATCATCTTCCACGCCAAGATTTTTAAGAAAATAGCGATTGTCTTTGTTTGGAATTCCATAGGCGCGTTCAAAATCCATAACATTAGGAACCATTGTGGTTTCCAGATTGAATTTATCCTTAAAGGTTTCTACTCCAAAGGTGTTGATTACGGCATGTCGTACATCGGGCAGCAGTAAAGGGAATGTGTCATTTATAAGGGTATTAACCTCGTCATGTATAGAAATATAACGACTACCTCTTTCCCAATGAAAATCATGGTCATGAGTCACAATGGGTAAGCCCGTATCTTGAACGAGTTTCTTAATGGCTACCCCCATAGCAAGATGACTGGGGAGTGCTGAAGCATTTTCAGAAAGAAGGACTTCGATTTTATGGACTCGCACCCAATTCTGTAGTTTCTCTGTTATTATACTTGAAATATCACTAATATGATCTAGGATTGGTCCAGGATCTTTATCTGGTTCAAAAAAAGCCTTACGTTGTTCCCATTTTACTGCCGGAGAGAAAAATGAAAGTAGCGGGAAATGATCATGGAGATTCTGATCCATTTTCCAAAATTCAAATTCTCCTGAGATAATGAATACTTCATGTCCAAGCCGTTTTAAAACGTCTATCCATTTCTCTGTTTCCAGCGCTACTCCGTCTACACCGCCAATTCTCCCAATTATGATACCTATTCGCATACCTGTTTAGTCTAGAATTCTAACGCTGCTAGATATACAATATTTCAGGAATTTGAAAATGTTTTTTACAGAACAATTCCTTAGATATTTACTAAAAATGTCCAAGAATATCTATTTGTACGATCCTATCTCTTGCTATCACACTTTTATAGACGGCACTAAAAGGGAAGGTTTTTTTAAGACCTTTTGTTTTTTGAACGTCCCGATACCTATCGGGCAAAGTATATTTATTTCAAATTGTATTACGCATAGCTAAATGAAAAGAGAGCTAGAGGACGTCAAGGATTTCCTGATTAGCAGAAGAAATGAGGAACAGGTGACTTCCCCATTAATAAAAATAAAATCTCAGAATAAATTCGAGATAACCTTGGCATTTAGGTCGCTAATAATATAGAACGTTTGCTGGATGATTTGAATATTCTGGAAGGCACATCGAAGCTTATTTTAGCGTTTAAATAAATATCTAAAAAACGAAAAGCCGCTCAAAAAATTAAGCGGCTTACCTTTTTACAATTCTCCTTTTTCACTCCAAAAAGGAAAATGATATTATTCCCGAATTAATTCGACATTGGAGTAGACATTTCAGGAATGTACTGCAGCAGATCTCTTTGTTCTCCCCAGTATTCCAGCGTCTTATCAAAATTCTTCCAGTCTTCATCCCATGTGCCCCATCCAAATAGTTCGTTATAATCTTCTTCAGCAGTTGTTTCCATTTCTGGTCTTTCTGCTCGTTTATAAGTGTCCCACCCTATTGCTAAAACAAACTGATTTCTATTTCCTCCACTGACCAGCCTATATAATGATCTTCCTCCCCATCCTCTCTTTTCAGCCACTTTGGATATTCTAGTCATAGCCCTTCGAAAATGCAGGACCTTATCCGCCCTGACGTTAAAAAATGTTCTTCCAACGTACTTAGAAGGAGTTGAGTCTTCAGGATCGGGATCATATGAACCATTGTTTAATTTCTGCCATCGTACCTGTCCTCCAGTTTTAGCTACATATTTAGCAACATTATCATTCCAATATTTCCCCTCAGCGCTTCTATCCAGATCATAATCCGCTGGGGATTTATTTCCTTCAACACGGACATAAGTGCCACTCTCAGGCCCAGTAATTATTCTGTAGGTCGATATTGCAGTCTCCGGTGTTTTATTGAACATGGCTGTTTTTTTGGCAGCAGCTTTTTCAAAATCCTCACGCATGTCCTCCTTAGGAGTATACTCCCATGTATTCAAATAAGTTGCATTATCGTTTCTTTGAGAATAAATGGACGTACTTAATAAAAGTACGATCCCAAATAATAATAATTTTTTCATTTTAATTGGTTTATAGTTAGCTAAATATATGTGGCCTTACGCCGTATCTGAAATTCAGAATTTTTATTCGGTAAAAAAGAAGTGAGGGCTTAACACTATTGAAATATTCAAAGTAGGAATGAAATATCTCTCGGGGGGAATTTTAAATATACATAAAAATTCGGACACCGAAGTGTGGTTAAAATTATATGGTATCGACTTGGACTATTTTCGTTTCGGCGCCAGGAAGTGAGCTTTGGACTGCAATTGGTTTCCTCCGCTTGGGCTGTTATCGAACCCGACCAGGAGTCTATCCATGATCCGGCGGATTTTTGGCATCAAAGAGAAAGATGGTAAGCCAGCCGTAGGCCAGCTAAAGCTGAGTAAGAACGAAGAAGCCATAAAAAAATGCCGGCATTCCGCCGGCATTTCCTGTAGACTTCCCTATAGGAAGTTTCAAATGCCTTTCGGTTGGCACACCAACCCGAGAGGTTAGATTAAATTGTTAGTTCCAGCTAAAACCTTTGGCCGATTTCGATTTAACGACCGTATAGATCACAACAGCAGCCAGGACAATATGCATATATCCATACTGGCTAGGAACATCATCTCTGACGCCTAGGATGATATAAGCCTGGAATAGGTTCACGACAATGATGGCCAGTCCAATCTTCCGGGCAAGCGCCATGGCTGCGACATTATCCGAGCCATAATTTACTTTATTGGGAAAGGAAATGATGGCAATGCCCAAAAAAGCGAGCATCGTGACCAACATGCCCCATTCGCCGGCTTGCATGTACGCCTGGTACTCACCAATGATGGGTAAAAGGCTAAAGAGGAATATACCCAGTAAAAAGTTCCTCCGGTTCTGTTTCAGGGCTCCAAATGCGGACAGGAGAATAAATAAGACCCCCAATGAGCTAAAAATAAGTTCTGTAGTTTCCATAATTAATCCAAATTAGTTGTTAGGTGTTGATTATTTGTGTTAGGCCTTACGCCTTATCTGAAATTCAGATTTTTTATTCGATAAAAAAGAAGTGAGGACTGAAAACGGTAATAGTAGCAACGTAGGTAGGTGCAATTTTCGAGTGCTATCCATAAATATACAAAAAAACCCACACCGTCCGTGTAGGCTTTATTTCATTTGAATATGTCGTGAGCCTGTATACCGGCAGGCACGCTTGGCTCTACTATTAGGCTCCTTCAACAGTGCTATTCTCGAACCAATTTCAGGAAGACCTAAAGAAACTAAGTGCTTAAGTGGATTATGCAGATTTACATAGAATAGTATGATACGTGCCACCAAGGTCCTTCAGCAGCCCAAAAACCTCTATGACGAGATCCTGGCGGATTTTGACCTGGATTATCTGTGGAGGGATGATTATGAGAAGATCAGTGGGGGATTATACAAGGAATTCATGCATTTCGGGGTGGTCAAGAACGAAAGCGACTGGATTCAGTTGCAGGTCAAGTTCCTGGAAAACCATTCCTTTCATACAGATTGGGCCAAACTCAACCGTGATCCTCAAAAGGCACAACTTCTCCAAAGAGTACATGATAAAGCGGAAGCCCTGGGTCTTTCAAAAAAAGCTTCCTAAAGCACAAAGACCATTGTCAGGATGGTTAGTACAGCAAGCATCATCAGTATGAAGCTGTAAGCCAGGTTACGGACAGATTTGTTCACATTGCTCAATTTATTGGAAGCAATCAGCGAATGAACAAATATTTGCTGCCCCAGCTGGTCATAAAGGTCCTTATCATTCTCCAGCAGCCCGTGGAATTTTTTTGAGTAAGAGCGTATATCCCCATAATGCGTGATCGCATCAAGGAAGAAGAACATATTCTTGTCAAAACTTGTTTCTATCTGAGGCATAAAGCACCTGAACGCGTAATAGATCGACCGGCCGACAAAAAAGAAATAGATCAGCACAATGACTATAAGCAGGGAGTTCGGCTGGAAGTTCGATTCCATGTTCAAAGTCATTTCGAAGACCACCCCTAGCACCAATCCATAAAAGGACATGATAAGCGCAGCCTTAATCTCAGCATTGCGATGCAATTCGCTGATATGCCGGATGGTTTCCCAGTAGACAATGATCTTCTCCTCAGGTGTAAGTTTTACCTTCTCTTTGGCAGGCATAGGTTCTCTTGGTTGACCCCTAAAGGTAGGAAATATTCACATTTGGTCGGGAACGCAATTCGTGCTACCGTAATTAAATTTATTCAAGTCGAAATGAACCTGAAAATCAAATATTTATACCATCGTTCCTAGCCATTTCCCATACGCTAATCCTATTCCATTCATTGCCTACTGATTAGATACACCAAGGGTAATTGCCGTTCTTAAAAAAAGGCATCCCATGATTAAAACAAAACATTGGAATTCTTGTTAAACTTCAGGCCAATTCATGGCGAGCTAGGGAATAACATTATGCCCTTAATCTAGGTTAAAAGAGGAGGGATCTGAGGAATCTGTTTGACTGGATATTTACCAATCAAAGCCCTAAAATCCATGTATTTCTGGCAATGTTGTAAGTGAGGTTGTAAACATTAGGAATAAAAAAAGAGCTGCATTTCTGTAACTCTTTGATAATTAAAGCTCCCCCTACTTTTCTATTCTCGAACCAGTTTCAGGAAGACTTAAAGAAACTCAGTGATTTGGTGGATTACGTAGATTTGCAGAGATCAGAAGGTTTCAGTGTTGTTGGGCTTTAACCTCCCACTGTTATATTGAACACTTTATTTGGGCTGTTCATACAGATCTAATTGTAGTTTTTACCTATCAAACTTCTCATTTCCTTAATACCGTAAACTCTTTTCACAATCACCGAATGTGCATGCGCTAATATGCTCAACTTCGATACAAGTGATAAAAGTCATAGGATTTGGTGAGTAAGCATCTGATCTTTTAACCTGATAGCACTCAATAAAGAACAAACGACATAATAACTAAATAATAATTTTAAAACTTAAAATTATGAAAAAACTATTTTTTTACGTGCTTGGAGCACTCTTCCTGTTTGCTTCCTGCCAATCCGATGAATTGGACCGTGACGAGGCAATTGTCCTGGAAAATGACGTGATCCTGATGCAGGCTTTAAATGCCTTGAACAATTACAAGAGTACAACACCATGGTCCACGACCTCAAAAAGCCCCAATGCCAATCAAGTAACCAAAAATTGGACTATGAAATATTCCAGGGGTACTGTTAGCTTTGTTCCAAATAGTGATTGTGATCCCTCTCTCCAATTTTTAATTGAAGGTGATGGATTAGGTAGTCTTTTTGGACGGTTTAGTCTAATAAATACTGCATGTTTTGATCCTACGACGGGGGAATTTCTAACCGACCTACTGGGAATTATTACCACAGCCAAAGGTGATGAACTTTATTACGTGTTCGTGGCAAACACTCCTGACCCGGATAATGAAGGTTTCGTTACCTTACGTGCGAATATAACAGGAGGAAGCGAGGGCGGACGATTTGAGAGGGCCTCCGG